>JAFAYS010001002.1 GCA_019240175.1 Chloroflexota bacterium
CAAACCGACTTCGCCGTGGGATCGCCCATCGCCAACCGCCAGAAGGTCGAACTGGAGCCGCTGATCGGCTTTTTTGTCAACACGCTGGTGCTGCGCGCCAATCTGGCGGGCGCGCCCACGGTGCGCGAGCTACTGGCTCGAGTGCGCGACACGACGTTG
The DNA here is from genome assembly GCA_019240175.1 of Chloroflexota bacterium. GTDB lineage: Bacteria > Chloroflexota > Chloroflexia > Chloroflexales > Kallotenuaceae > LB3-1. The sequence continues at coordinate 160 of JAFAYS010001002.1, forward strand.
GCGGCCTATGCGCATCAAGATGTGCCCTTCGAGGAGCTGGTGCAAGCGATACAGCCGGCGCGCGACCTGAGCCGCAATCCGCTGTTTCAAGTCATGTTTGTGCTCCAAAACACGCCGTTGGCGGCAGTTGAGCTGCCGGCTGTGACGCTCACGCCAGTACCGGTTGATCCGGGCATCGCGCGGTTTGACCTGACGCTGGCGCTGACCGAGACTGACACTGGGCTGCACGCCGCGCTGGAGTACAACACCGCCGTGTTCACAGCGGAGACCGCCGGACGGCTGCTCAGCCAGTATCAGGCGATCCTCGAACACTGCTGCGCCATGCCCGACCAGCCGATCACGGCAATACCTCTGCTGAGCGCGGACGAGCGCCAGCTGCTGCTGAGCCAGGGAAGCGCGACCGTCGCGCCGTACCCAGAGGAGCGCGCGCTTCATGAACTGTTTACGGCGCAAGCTCAGCGCACGCCCGATGCGATCGCCGTGGTCTTTGAGGCGGGTACCCGTGAGCGGGTGACGCTGACCTACGGGGCGTTAAACCAGCGCGCCAACCAGCTGGCCCACCACCTGCGCAGCCTCGGCGTGGGCGATCACACGCGGGGAAGACGCGCCGAGACGCTGGTCGGCGTGTGCCTCGACCGCTCGCTGGATCTGGTTGTCGCGCTGCTGGCGGTGCTCAAAGCGGGCGGGGCCTATCTGCCGCTTGATCCGAGCTATCCCGCCGAGCGACTGATGTACATGCTTGCCGATGCGGGCACACGTATTGTCGTCACGACGGCAGCGCTGGCGGATCGACTCGCACCAGGCGATGTGCAGCTCGTGCGGGTAGATGTGGACGCCGAAACGATCGCGGCAGCGCCGGTGGATGCGCCGGCTGTCGCTGTGCCATCGGACGGGCTGGCGTATGTGATCTACACCTCCGGCTCGACTGGGCGACCAAAAGGCGTGCAGATTTCACACGCCAATGTGCTACGGCTGATGCACGCAACCGACGCGTGGTTCGGCTTTGGCCCGACGGACGTGTGGACGCTGTTCCACTCGTACGCGTTTGACTTCTCGGTCTGGGAGCTGTGGGGTGCGCTGCTCTACGGCGGACGGCTGGTGGTCGTGCCGTTCTTTGTGTCTCGCTCGCCCGAGGCGTTCCGCCGCCTGCTCGCCAGTGAGCGCGTCACGGTGCTTAATCAGACGCCCAGCGCCTTTCGCCAGCTGATGCGGGCGGACGAGGAAGCGGCGGCGCGCGACGAGCAGGCGGCGCTCGCCCTGCGGTACGTCATCCTCGGCGGCGAAGCGCTGGACCCGACCATGCTGCGCGGCTGGGTGGTGCGACATGGTATCGATACGCCGCAACTGGTGAATATGTACGGCATTACCGAGACGAGTGTCCACGTGACCTATCATGTGATCACGGTTGATGATGTGCGCGGTACCTCATCCAGCCCGATCGGCGTGCAGATCCCGGACCTGTCGCTGCATGTGCTCGACGCACGCGGTCACCTTGTGCCGCCTGGCGTACCCGGCGAGTTGCATGTAGGTGGCGCGGGGATCGCGCGTGGCTACCTGGGTCAGCCGTCACTCACCGCCGAGCGCTTCGTGCCCGATCCGTTTTCCGGTATCCCAGGCGCGCGAATGTACCGCTCTGGCGATCTCGCGCGCCGGATGTACGACGGCAGGCTGGAGTATAGGGGCCGCCTGGACTCGCAGGTGAAGCTGCGCGGGTTCCGCATTGAGCTCGGTGAGATCGAGGCGACGCTCCGTACCCATCCAGGTGTCGTCGACGCCGTGGTGCTCGTGCGCGGCGCAGGCGACGAGCGTCGACTCGTCGCCTGGTTCGTTGCGACCGATCTGGTCTCGCAAGCAGAGCTTCGCACACACGTAGCTACCTACCTGCCCGCGTACATGGTGCCGGCGGCATTCGTCAAGATCGACACACTGCCGCTGACGCCCAACGGCAAAGTCGATCAACACGCGCTGCCGACGCCCACAGCCATCGACCGCCAGCATGATGCCGCGCTGGTTGCGCCGCGCACGCCGACCGAAGCTCAGCTCACCGCGATCTGGCAGGAGCTGCTTGACCGGCAACAAATCGGTATCCACGACTCCTTCTTCGATCTCGGCGGCCATTCCTTGCTCGCCACGCAGGTGATGTCCCGGCTGCGCGATGTGTTCCAGGTCGAGCTGCCGATCCGCCAGCTCTTCCAGACTCCCACGGTGGCCGAGCTGGCCGCGATCATCGAAGCGCAGCGTGAGCGTCTGGGCGCGCCGCCGATGCCGCCGATCAGACGTGCGGAGCGCGCCGGACCGCTGCCGCTCTCGTTTGCTCAGCAGCGCCTGTGGTTCCTGGATCAACTTCAGCCGAACAGCGCCCTGTACAACATTCCAGTCGCCGCGCAGCTGAGCGGCCCGCTTGATGTGTTCGCGCTGGAAGCCAGCCTCAACACGATCGTTCAGCGGCACGAAAGCCTGCGCACCACCTTTGCCCAGATCGAGGATCAGGCCGTCCAGATCATCGTGCCCACGCTCAGCCTCACGCTCCCGGTGCTCGATCTCAGTGCGCTACCTGCCGACGAGCGCCAGCTTCAGATGAACCGCACGACTCAGGCGGAGGCCGCGCAGCCGTTTGTGCTGAGTCGTCCGCCCTTGATCCGCTGCCGACTGCTGCGGCTTGCCGTGGACGAGCATGTCTTGCTCGTGACGCTGCATCATATCGTGTCGGACGGCTGGTCGATGGATGTGCTGGTTCGTGAGCTGGCCGCGATCTACGGCGCAACGGTGCGCGGCGCTACGCCACAGCTCGATCCGCTGCCGGTGCAGTATGCCGACTACGCCATCTGGCAGCGTGAGTGGCTGGCCGGCGCTCCATTGGAGGCGCAGCTTGCATACTGGCGTCGACAGCTGGCGGGTGTGCCGGCGCTGATCGAGCTGCCCACCGACCGGCCACGGCCTGTGATCCAGACGTTTCGCGGCGCACAGTTGCCGTTCATCGTGCCGGCGCGGCGCACGGCGGCCTTGCGACAGCTCAGCCGCCAGACTGATACTACACTCTTTATGCTGCTGCTGGCCGCGTTCCAAACGCTGCTTTTCCGCTACAGCGGGCAGACCGACATCGTGGTGGGCACGCCGATTGCCGGGCGTACGCGGCGCGAGATCGAGGGCCTGATCGGCTTTTTCGTCAACACGCTGGTGCTGCGCGCACCGCTCGACGGCAATCCACGCTTTGGGGATCTGCTAGCACGCACCCGCGAGATCACGCTCGGCGCGTATGCTCATCAAGATCTGCCGTTTGAGCAGCTGGTCGAGGCGCTGGATGTGCCGCGCAGCCTGAGCTACACGCCGCTGTTTCAGGTGATGTTCGTGCTTCAGAATGTTCCACGGCATGCCCTCGATCTTGGCGAGCTGACGTTGACGCCGCTGCCGACCGAAAGCGCGACTGCCAAGTTCGATCTCACGTTTGTGCTGAGCGAGGAAGCGGATCAGCTCAGCGGCGCGATCGAATATAGCACCGACCTTTTCGACGCCGCGACGATCGCGCGCATGGCGGCGCACTTCCAGACGCTGCTCGAAGGCATCGTCGTCGATCCCAGTTGCCCGCTCGGCGATCTCCCGCTGCTGTGTCTCGCCGAGCGCCGGCGCATGCTGGTCGAGTGGAACGCGACGACGCAGCCCCAGTCTCACGTCGCGCTGATCCATGCGCTGTTTGCGGAGCAGGCCACACGGACGCCCGCCACGATCGCGATGGTATGGCGTGATGAGGCCATGACCTACGCCGAGCTGGATGCGCGGACGAATCAGCTGGCCCACCATCTCCGTCAAGCCGGTGTCAGTCGTGGTGTACGCGTCGGTGTGTGCATGGAGCGGTCGCAGGCGGCGCTGCTGGCGCTGCTCGGCATCATCAAGGCAGGCGGTACCTTTGTGCCGCTCGATTCGACCTATCCCCTGACGCGGCTGGTGCATATGGCCGTCGACAGCCAGACCACGCTGCTGCTCGTCACCGCCGCCAGCCTGCCGATTGCCAGCGCACTTGTGGAGCAGCTGCCTTTCG
>JAFAYS010001003.1 GCA_019240175.1 Chloroflexota bacterium
GGTTCGGCGGCGGCGCATGGAATATCTTTTTGTTCCGCCAGTTCTTCGCCTCGATTCCGCGTGAGCTTGAGGAAGCGGCCATGCTCGACGGCGCGAGCCGGCTGCATATTTTCTGGCGCATTATTCTGCCCAACTCCAAGGCCGTGCTGGCGGTGGTGACGGTCTTCGCGATCCAGGGCTTCTGGACCGATATTTTCAATCCGGTGATCTATCTCAATACTCGCGAAAACTACACGCTGGCGCTGGGCGTGACCAATATGATCGGCGCGCAGGTGACGCGCTTCGGGCCGCTGATGGCCGCCTCGGTCTTGATGACGGTGCCGATGATCCTGCTGTACTTTTTCGTGCAGCGCTACATCGCTGAGGGCGTGGTCATGAGCGGCGTCAAAGGCTGAACGAGAACCTAGAACCCAGAACCCAGACTCCCTTTGTTCTTTTGTTCCTTTGTTCCTTTGTTCTTTATCGTGTCACCCCCCGTTTGCATGTGACGAAGGAGACACACGTATGCGCGTGACGAGCAGATTCGTGTTCGTGGGGCTGGTGGTCTGTCTGCTGGGCGTGTTCGCGCAGGCTGCCGGTGCGCAATCGATCGATGGCGGGCGGCAGCGCTACACCTGGCGCAATGTCGAGATCGTCGGCGGCGGCTTTGTCACCGGGATTGTTTTCAATCCCACGCAGCGGGATCTGGTGTATGCCCGCACCGACATCGGCGGCGCGTACCGGCTTGATCCGACCACCAGGCGCTGGATACCACTGACCGACTGGGTCAGCTCAGAGGAGTGGAATCTGCTGGGCATCGAAAGCCTGGCCACCGATCCGGTCGATCCGCGACGCGTGTACCTGGCCGCCGGCACCTACACCAACGACTGGTCGCCGATGAACGGCGCGATCCTGCGCTCCAAAGATCAGGGCGCGACCTGGCAGCGCACAGATCTGCCCTTTAAGCTTGGTGGCAATATGCCGGGCCGCTCCATGGGCGAGCGCCTGATGGTCGATCCCAACAACAACCGCGTGCTGTATCTTGGCACGCGCAGCCAGGGCCTGTGGCGCAGCAGCGACTACGGCGCGACCTGGGCACGCGTCAACAGCTTCCCCACCACCGGCGATTACAAAGACAGCTTTTTCAACGATGGCATCGGGATCGTCTGGTTGGTCTTCGATCCGCGTACCGGCACTCGCGGCAGCACCACGCAGACGATCTACGCGGGTGTGGTCGATACACAGACCAGCATCTACCGCAGCACCGACGGCGGCGCGACCTGGGCGGCAGTGCCCGGCCAGCCGACCGCCGGATTTTTCCCGCATCACGGCGCGCTCGACGCCGACGGGCAGCTGTACATCACCTACGGCAACACACCCGGCCCGTACGATATTACGCGCGGCGCGGTGTGGAAGTACGCTACCGCGACCGGAGCCTGGACCAATATCAGCCCAGCCGGCGGCAATAGCTTCGGCTATGGCGGCCTCGCGCTCGACGCGCAGCATCCTGGCACGCTGATGGTCGCCTCGATGAACCAGTGGTGGCCCGACGATAATCTGTACCGCAGCACCGACGGCGGCGCGACCTGGACCGCGCTCTGGACGTGGGGCAACTATCCCCAGCGCAATCTGCGCTACACCCACAATATTTCGGCCTCGCCGTGGCTAACCTTTGGCGAGACCAAAGCGCCGCCCGAGATCTCGCCCAAGCTCGGCTGGATGATCGGCGACCTGGAGATCGATCCGCACAACGCCGACCGCATGATGTACGGCACCGGCGCGACGATCTACGGCAGCGACAATCTCACGGCGCTGGATCGCGGCGGCAATATCAATCTCGCAGTCAAAGCCCAGGGCCTGGAAGAAACCGCCGTGCTGGGGCTGATCAGCCCGCCCACTGGCGCGCATCTGGTTAGTGCGCTCGGCGACATCGCCGGCTTCCGCCACGACGATCTGACGGTTGCGCCCGCCTGGTCGACCAATTTATCCTTCGGCACGGTCACGAGCATCGACTACGCGGAGCGGCGGCCCAGCTTCATGGCACGAGTCGGCTATCCGGGCGTCAACACCGCCGTCAAAGCGCTGGCGTGCTCCTCCGACGGTGGCGCAAGCTGGACGCACGCAGCGGCTGAGCCGGCCAGTGGCGTGACTGCCGGCACGGTCGCGGTCGCCGCCGATGCCAGCGCGATCGTGTGGAGCGGCACGAGCGCTGGTGTGAATGTCACGCGTGATTGCGGCACGAGTTGGACCGCCAGCAGCGGTATTCCTGCCAGCGTCAATGTCATCTCGGATCGCGTGAATCCCGCCAAGTTCTACGGCTTCGATCCGGCGACCGGCACGCTGTACATGAGCACCGACGGCGGCATCAGCTTTACCGTCCGCGAAACCGGATTGCCCATCACCACTCACGCGCAGCTCGACGCGGTGCCGCAGCGGCAGGGAGATCTGTGGCTGTCGTTAGGCACTGCCGGGCTGTACTCCTCCACCAACAGCGGTGCCAAATGGACCAAAGTGGCAAAGGTGCAAGAGTCGTACACGCTCGGCTTCGGCAAGGCAGCGCCCGGCCAGAAGTACCTGGCGATCTATCTCAGCGGCAAGATCAACGGCGTGCGTGGCGTGTTCCGCTCCGATAATGCCGGCGCATCCTGGGTGCGCATCAACGACGATCAGCACCAGTATGGCGCGATCAACCAGACTATCACCGGCGATCCGCGCATCTATGGGCGCGTGTATCTCGGCACCAACGGTCGCGGCATCCTGTACGCAGACCCCGTCAAGTAAGCGCTGTACACGACGCAGTGGCGAGAACGTAGATCTCGCCACTGCGTTTTTATTTACGGACTCAGCTTTGATCAATCAGTGGATTACGTCAACTTAAATGAGTAATTAAAAGGGCTAAATCCGGGATCGCAGGCCCGAGTCAGTGCTTGACATGTTTATTAATTTTGTTTATATTTAAGCCAGCATCCAAAGGGGAATATAGCGTATTGCGAGCTAATCGCATACACCATCAATAGTAATAATTATCATAAGCATTTCTTATAAATGCATCTGTTGTGAGGTAATACTCAACCAACATTATTGAGATTAAAACATCTTCTATAGCATATACGATGCTGTATATAATCGACGAAGATGGTATCAATAATGTAGTAGCAATCGATGAGTGTAGCCATACAACGCTCAGTGTGGTCCCTCATTCAACGCTATATAACCCTCTACATGTTCACAAGTAATCAAACAGCTCATGACATGCCCAAGGGTGTGTCACGGATTGAGTTAAAGAAACAATAATATCCCTCTGCCCTACATACAACATCGATAATCTTTTTGCTATGCCATAGTAATAATCTATGGTGCTGCTATCCAGCCACTTAATGCGTCGTCGACAAGGTAATATCTGCGTTTCTCGGCACATATTCATATCACGATCTAACATGATAGATGCTCGCTGGGAAAGATAACGCAGCAACATGACTACTACCTTTACACGCCGACCGGTGGACGAACACCGATGTTCGTCAATATGCAGAAACATAGAGCTGCTCGTACTATCGACAAATCTCGCGGCTGCTGCACGTATTCCGAGTAGCCATAGCGTCGTTATGTCAAAACTTTAAGCTCGACCATAGCCTGGTTTGATGCGGTCTACGATCGTCAGTGTGCGGAAAACTATTTCGAACAACGCACTGATTGAATTGAGCACTGATTGGGCGAAATTCGAGATAAAAATTGTAAAAGCGGTATTAAATACATAGATAAAGTAACACATTTCTATGCTCCATATATTGAATCGCGAACGCAATCGTCCCAAGAGGTTGGTCAATGCATAGCTTCCCACCGGATCATACATTACATTCAAGTGAAGCCGATCCACTCCCAGCTGCGTCTTCGAATACCCCACATATAAACACCGCCGAGCGTCGTCAAGCGTCGGCACGCGCCGCCCAAACGCTCGTCGTCACGGCCACGTTCACCGCCGATCCACTCGCCGACGTGCTCGACTTCTGGCTCGGCACGCTCGATATCGCCGCGACCGTGGAGTTTGCGCCCTACCAGCAGGTTTTTCAACAGCTGCTCGATCCCGAGAGCGCGATCAGCCGCAACCACAGCGGCATCAACGTGCTGCTGGTGCGCTGGGAAGATTGGCAGCAGCGTGACGATCAGCGCGACTCTGCCGGCGATGTCGCCGATCGTACGGGCATGATCGCGGAGCATGCGCGGCAATTCGTCAGCACCTTGAAAACAGTCGCGGCCCGCTCGTCGGCGCGATTTCTGGTCTGCTTGTGCCCCGCAACGCCCACCGCCGATCCAGGATGCAACGCGCTCTACGACGAGTTGAACGCCTTCGCGCAGACTGAGCTGGAACCTGTCGGCAACGTGTGGCTGCTGTCAGGCGCAGCGATCCAGGCGCGCTACCCCGTGGCAGACTACTACGACGCCCACAGCGACGCGCTGGGACACATTCCCTTCACGCCGCACTTTTTCACCGCGCTCGGCACCACGCTCACCCGCACGATCTCAGGGCTGCTGCATCCACCAACCAAGGTTGTGGTGCTCGACTGCGACCACACGCTCTGGGGCGGCGTGGTCGGCGAGGATGGCCCGCTCGGGATTGTGCTCGACGAGCCACGGCTGGCGCTTCAGCGTTTCATCGTCGCGCTGCACGATGCGGGCATGCTGATCTGTTTGTGCAGCAAAAATAGCGAAGAAGACGTGATCGCGGTCTTCGAGCAGCGCAGCGACATGCTGCTCACGCGCGAGCATCTGGTGGCCTGGCGCATCAACTGGCGGGCCAAATCCGAAAATCTTCAGTCGCTGGCTGCCGAGCTTCAGCTTGGCCTGGACAGCTTTATTTTTCTCGACGATAACCCGCTGGAATGCGCCGAGGTGCAGGCCTCCTGTCCCGAGGTGCTGGCGCTTCAGATTCCGGCTGATACCAGCCAGATCGCGCCGTTTCTCAACCATGTGTGGGCCTTTGATCGCACGCGCGTGACGGCGGAAGACACCCGGCGCACCGCGATGTACCAGCAAAATCTGGCGCGTGAGCGGGCGCGCTCGACGGCGCTGACGCTTGAGGATTTTCTGGCCGATCTCCGGCTCGACATCCGCATCGTGCCCTTGACGCCGCCGGCTATCCCACGCGTCGCGCAGCTGACCCAGCGCACCAACCAGTTCAACCTGACAACCATTCGCCGCTCTGAGGGTGAGATCCAGGCCTTTTGCCAGGCGGGCGGCACCTGCTGGACGGTCGAGGTCAGCGATCGCTTCGGCGACTATGGCCTGGTCGGCGTGCTGCTCTTCACCAGCGACGCGGATGCGATCAGCGTGGATACCTGGCTGCTGAGCTGCCGCGTGCTGGGCAAGCGCGTCGAGCATCACATGCTGGCGCGGCTGGGCGAGCTGGCCCAGGAGCAAGGCCTGAGCCGCGTAAATCTGCGTTATGTCACCACGTCTAAGAACCAGCCGGCGCGCGATTTTGCCGAAAGCGTCGGCGGGGAGTTCAAAACAACCACCGACGACGGCGCGGCGTTCAGCTTGCCTAGCGCGATTGCGGCGACGATTCTGGCTCAGCGTATCAGCACGCCGCGACCGGTGACTGATGTGGTGATCGCGCAGCAGGATGTGACGCGCGCGATCAGCCAGCCGATCGCGGCGGCTCGCTCACGTACGGCGCTGATGCAGCAGATCGGCATGGAGTTGCAGAGCGTGGCGCAGATCCACGCGGCGATTGCAGCGCAGCGCCTACGTAGCCGCGAAGCGCTGGGCGGCACGTTTGTTGCGCCCGAGACCGAGACCGAGCGGCAGCTCAGCGCGATCTGGACCGAAGTGCTGGATCTGGACCGCGTGGGACGCCACGACAGCTTTTTCGCGCTGGGCGGCCAGTCACTGCTGGGCACGCGTTTGCTCTCACGCGTACGCAGCGTGTTCCAGGTCGAGCTATCACAGATCGCGCTCTTCGAAGCGCCGACGCTGGCCGAGCTGGCGACGCGGATCGAGCAGGCACGCGGCGAGCAAACCACGGGCAGCGCGTCGCCGTCGATCCCCAAGCTCGCACGCCAAACCCCGACGACCGATTTTTCCGTATCGTTCGCGCAGCAGCGGCTGTGGTTTTTGGAGCAACTACAGGCCAACGGCCAGGCCTACAACGATTCTATCGCGCTGCAGCTGACAGGCGCGTTGAATGTGGCGCTGCTAGAGGCCGGCCTCAACACGATCATCCAGCGCCACGAGACGCTGCGCACGACCTTTCCGATCGAAGGCGCGACCGTGGTGCAGCGGGTTGGTCCGGCCCAAACACTCAAGCTGACGGAGATCGATCTCCTGGGCACAGCGGCGGATCGTGAGGGCGTGCTGATCGATCACGCGCAGCAGCAGCTGGCGCAACCCTTCGATCTGGCGCACGGGCCGCTCTTCCGAGCCACGCTCTTTCACCTCGGCGATCAGGAGCATCTGCTGCTGATGTGGATGCAGCATATCGTCTCGGATGGCTGGAGCTGGGGTGTGCTCTGCCGCGAGCTGAGCGCCTACTACCGCAGCGCAATCGCGGGAACAACCGCCGCGCTGCCGGAGCTGCCGATCCAGTACGCCGACTATGCCGTCTGGCAGCGCGAGTACCTTCAGGGTAGCGTGCGCGACGCCCAGCTTAACTACTGGCGGCAACAGCTGGCGGATCTGCCGGTGCTGGAATTGCCGACCGATCATCCGCGCCCAGCCGTGACGTCGCCTGCCGGAGCCAGCCTGTTCTTCCAACTCCCCGCCGACCTGACCGCCGCGCTGAGCGCCTTTACGCAGCGCGAGGGCGTAACGCTATTTATGACCGGTCTGGCCGCCTTCCAGGTGCTGCTGGCGCGCTACAGTCGCCAGACCGACCTCGCAGTGGGCACGCCGATCGCCAATCGTACGCGGCACGAGACGGAAGATCTGATCGGCTGCTTTGTGAACACGCTGGTGCTGCGCTCGCAGATCTCGCTGCGTGACAGCTTCCGTGATCTGCTGCAACAGGTGCGCGCGGTGGCGCTGGATGCCTACGCGCATCAGGATGTGCCGTTCGAGGAAGTCGTCGACGCGCTTCAGCCCGAGCGCGATCTGAGCCGCCATCCACTCTTCCAGGTGATGTTTGTGCTTCAGAACGCGCCGCTGGCACCGTTATCACTGCCTGAGGTGACCGTCGAGCGCTTCCCGCTGCCGAGCACGACCAGCAAGTTCGATCTGACGCTGACGCTGGAAGAAACCGCCGGCGGCATCAGCGGCGATGTCGAGTTTTCCACGGCGCTCTTCGATCGAACAACGATCGAGCGGCTGGTGGAGCATTTCCAAACGCTGCTGCGCAACGTGATCGCCGAGCCGGAGCGCCCACTGCTGCATCTGCCTATGTCCGACGAGCGACCGCTGCTGGCGCAGTGGAACGCGACTAACGTGCCGTATCCGATCGAGCGTCCGCTGCAAAGCTTGTTCGAGGATCAGGTTGCGCGCACGCCGGACGCTCCCGCGCTGGTCTTCGAGCATAGCAGCCTGAGCTACCGCGAGATGGATCAACAGGCGAATCAAGTGGCGCATCTGCTGCGCAAGCTTGGAGTGACGCCCAATACGCTGGTTAGCCTGTGCCTTGAGCGATCGCTGGAAATGTTCGTCGGCATGTTCGGCGTGCTCAAGTCTGGCGCGGCCTTCCTGCCGCTCGATGCGCAGTATCCGGCGCACCGGCTGGAATACATGATCAACGACAGCAACATTAGCGTCATGATCACCAACCGCGCCGCGCTGCCGGCGATCGAGGCGCTTGTCGCCAGCCAGCCGCAGCAGATCCGCGTGCTGATCGCGCTGGATCACACGGAGCGGCCTGCGTGGCTACCGGCAGACGTAGAATTTTACAACTGGGCCGATGTCGCCGACTATCCGATCGATGCTTGCCCGATGCTCACTACGCCTGAAGATCTGGTGTATCTGATGTACACCTCGGGCTCGACCGGACAGCCCAAAGGCGTGCCGATCCGCCAGCGCAATCTGGTGCAGTTCTTCCAGTGGAACCAGGATTATTTCGAGTTCCGGGGCGACGATCGCATCATTCAGTATCACACGATCAGCTTCGATTTCTCGACCTGGGAGATCTTCGAGGCGCTACTGGTGGGCGCGAGTCTGCATATTGTGTCTACGGAAGTCGCGCGTGATGTCGAGGCGCTGGCCGATTATATTGCTCAGCACGGCATCACGGTGCTGAACATGACGCCCTCGCAGTTCACAGCGCTGGCCGATTTCATGGAGCACTTCCGGCCTCGCGCGCTCGATACGCTGCGCATCGTGGTGCTGGGCGGCGAGATGATGCCGACGGCGCTGGCCCGTCGCGCGCTCAAGATTTTGCCGCCGACCTGCCGCTTCTACAACGAGTATGGCCCGACCGAGACGACGATCTCATGCGCGATCTACCTGGTAACGCCTGAGGTCGTGGCGTGCTACGGCGATCATCCGAGCATTCCCTTCGGCGGCCCGATCGCCAACACGCAGCTGTATGTGCTGGACGCGCAGCTCTACCCGGTGCCGACCGGCGTGCCGGGGGAGCTGTACATCGGCGGCTTCGGGCAATCGGGCGAGTACTTCAAGCGGCCCGATCTGACCGCCGATCGCTATGTGCCCGATCCGTTCAGCGCAGAGCCTGGACGACGCTTATACAAGTCGGGCGACGTCGTGCGCTGGCTGCCCGAGGGCATCGTCGAGTTTCTGGGCCGTGGCGATCACCAGGTCAAGCTGCGCGGCTATCGCATTGAGCTGGGCGAGATCGAGCTGCTGCTGGCCTCGCATCCAGACGTGCGCGAAGCGGTGGTGATCGTCCACGAAGATCGTTCAGCGGCGAATGCCTACGCCGACAAACGGCTGGTCGCGTATGTGGTGCCGACGCTGGCGACGCTGCCGACTACTAGCGAGCTGCGCGATTTCATGCTGGCCCAGGTGCCGGAGTATATGATCCCGGCGGTTTTTGTGCCGCTCAAGGAGCTGCCGCTCACCGCTAACGGCAAGCTCGATCGTAAAGCGCTGCCGGTACCCGACCTGACCGATATCAAGCGCGAAGAAGCGTTCGTCGCGCCGCGCACGCCGGCTGAGGAGGTCGTCGCGCAAATCTGGGCGCGGCTGCTGCGGATCGAGCAGATCAGCGTGCATGACAATTTCTTTGAGCTGGGCGGCAATTCGCTGCTAGCGACGCAGGTGATTGTGCGGCTGCATGAGATCTTCCCGATCAATGTTCCCGTGCGCAGCATGTTTGATCGACCGACGGTTGCCGGGCTGGTTGAGGCGCTCGTCACGCTCTGGGGCCAGGCCGATGCCCTCGACGCGCTCAACGAGATCGCCACGATCTACCAGCAGATGGAGAATCTCTCCGAAGATGAGGTCCGCGCGCTGCTGATGGCCCAGGACTGACGGCGGCTCAGGCTTTACAATGATCGATTAATCGATGAAGATCAGGGAGGTGAGCTATTGGCACGTTCAACGCCAGTAGCTCGTCTTCCACTTCTGGCGCTCAGGTTGAGCAAGCTCTACCGCTTA
>JAFAYS010001085.1 GCA_019240175.1 Chloroflexota bacterium
CGGATGGAGTAGGGCTGACCATGAAAATATCGGCGATGTCCTGCCAGCGCGAGGCCAGCACCTTTTTGCTTTTAAGATGCTGGATCAACGGATCGAAGCCGGTATCTTTCGAGATGATGTGAAAATGAGCAGTTGGGTCTTGCGCTACGAGCTGGCCGATATAGAAGGCAATATGAAAATCGAGCGCGTTGGGGCCGCTGCCGGAAATCTTAACATACTCGGCGCGCGAGCCCAGGTGCTGAAGGGCTGAGGCCACCTCAAACGTGATTTTTGCCTGACTGATGCCCACAAAGACGATAACCTTGAAGTGTTCTTGGGCAAGCACGGGCACCGCTGCCGGCTGCACGTTCTCGTAGTCGATCAGCACATAGTTGGTTTTCAAGCGCACTCCTCTGGTCTATGTATGACGCTGGCTCACGAGCGGCGTCGGTGGCGATGCTAGGAATGTATCTGAATTATAGCTTTTCGGATGCGGGGGCTGCTTCTATTGTACAGAAACACGCCGCCGGAACAAGTACAAATCCTGATTAGTACCAAGCATGCTCGCAGCATGGCCCGGCGGATCGAGCGCCAGGATCAAATCTCAGCTCTCGGATGAATAAACAGCTCCGGATGCATCCGGCGGTTAGCCCGTGACCGAAACGCCAATCAGCCGCCCCACCAGATACGTGACGCCAGCAGCAAGCGTGCCGATAAGCATCATGCGCAGGCCGCTATACAGCCAGTTGCGACCAGTAAATGTTGTCAGTAGCACGCCGACGATAAACAGCGCCAGCGCGCTGAGCAGCACGCTCGCCCAGAAGGCGGTAGGATTGCCGAAAATGATATAGGGAATAACCGGAATGATCGCGCCGACGACAAACGCGCCAAAAGAGCTGAAGGCCGCGCCCCACGGCGATCCTAGCTCGTCGGGATCAAGCCCGAGCTCCTCACGGGCATGCGTATCGAGCGCGATCCGTGGGTCGGCCATCATGCTGGCGGCCAGCGTCGCAGCCTGAGCTTCGGGCAAGCCTTTGGCGCGATAAATCTGGGTTAGCTCGGCCAATTCGCCCTGTGGATCGTCGGCGAGCTCGCGCTGCTCAAAGGCGATCTGCGCTTCAAAAACCTCGCGCTGAGCGCTCATCGAGACATACTCGCCCGCCGCCATCGAGAATGCGCCCGCCAGCAGGCCGGATAATCCCGCCAGCAGGACAAAGCGCGAGTCAGTGCCCGCGCCGGCGACGCCCATCACCAGGCTGATGTTGGATACCAGTCCATCGTTGATGCCGAAGACTGCCGCGCGCAGTGTGCCGCCCTGCCCGGCACGGTGACCTTCAGCGCTAAGTAAGCCTCGCGTGCCGCCACCAGTGCGTAAAAGCTTAAGCCCAGCGCGATTTCGCTCCTGAAGTTTGGTCATAACGCTACTCTCTATTCCCCCGGCTGAATATCTCGACGCCCGGCTCACGTTCCCCGCATAACGCATACCATGCCTGCCAGGTACAAGCGGCACGAAAACCAGGCGATCTTCAGCGATCCTGTGCGCCTTCGATCGTGCGACTTATGCTTGCAGTCTACCGCCGATATAGCGTACGACTTCACGATCAATCTTAACGTGCGGACATTCCTGTTGCAGCCGTTTGATAAGCTGCTGGAGATCCGCCTGCGAGAAGCCGCTCATATCGATACTGGCTAGCGGTGTGAACTCGGCTCCGTGTTCCCAGAGCTCTAGCAGGCGCATAACGGATCGTCCTAGCCGTCGATACCGCATACTCACCACAGCGACATTTTCTAAGGGCAGCTGCCGGCGGCGAAACCAGTGAGCAATGATCAATGTACCATCATCAATTGTCAACGTACGACTGGTGTGAAATAAACCAGCGACGAAGAAAAAAAGACCGAAGGGTATGAGCAGCCAGGATAGCAGCGCGTTGTCGGGCTGGCCCTGAAACTCAATGATGGTGTAGATACCCGCAATTTGTCCGAGCCAGAGGCCGCCACAGATGCTGCCGAGCACAAACAGAACGATGGGCCGCGCACGAATCGTCAGCGGTGTCGAGTTAAGGGATACTGCCATAGCTACCTTGCATTACGATCTGTTGATTAATCTATGGCAAACTTTACGCTCTAGCTCAGCAATCGTTACACCTGTATACATACGCGACGCCGGTCATTTCGCTATCTTCGATCCGCAGTGCCGTGCGCTGCTTAGATGTAGCGCACGGCAGTTGCTGGGTTACCGACCAGTCTTTACACAGCGTTCATTAGCTCGACTGCGGCTGCGGCGTGCGGCCCTGGAAGACGCGGCCTGGGCTCCACGGCGCGCCAAGCAGCGGCAGCAGGAAGCGATCGACGCCGATGAAGCCGGCTACTTTCCAGGCCAGGATCATCAGGATCGCCAGCGAGAACATGATTGGATTGGTCGAGGCCGATCCGGCCAGCATAAAGCTCATGTTCATCAGCGCGCCGAAGAAGGCCGCCACGCCAACTAGCGCGCCGACGATCAGCCCAACGCCGACCAGCACCTCGCCCACCGCCACAAACGGGCCGAACCAGCTCTGATGCCCGCCGTCGAGCAGTCCCTGCAGAAAATCCCGGAACCAATCGTAGGTGATCGGCGGGCGACCTTGCTCCGGCAGAGCTACCGCGCGCTGCCAGTAGGCCGCGATCCCCGCGCCTGACATCCAGTCGGGGTCGGTAACCTTATGCCAGCCCGCTTGCAACCACTCATAGCCCAGGTAGATGCGCGCGCCGAGCCACAGCGGAGCCGAGCGCGTGCTGTCGAACAAGAAGTGCGCGATCGTTGGGTTGTGTACCACGACATCATCTTGTCCACGCTGGTAGCCCTGCATCAGCCACCAGGTTGCGCCGACAAAGAGCACCAGACCGGCCAGCAGGGCCAGCGCTTGCATGCCGCCGCTCCAATCTGAGCCGGTGCCCATGCGTAAAAGCCAGAAGCCCACAAAGGCCAGCGCTGCTACAACTGCATATCGAGTCTTCATACCATCCTCCCGCGATTGATGACTCGAAGCTTAACGTCTGAGCCGACGCGCGTCGATGAGAAAGCATCATGCCAGGTGAACACTTCATCACCAAGATGTTTGCTGAGCTGCGAGGCACCTGAAAGGGCTTCAGCCTGGTCTGCGCTTGACAATCGTACGACAGCATGTCATCATCGTGGCGTTCGTTGTCGCTCAGACACTCCAGCACCGCCTCACACCGATCTCCGAGCGCCGAAGCGTGACGCGCACATTGGTTGCGTCACGCCGACCAGAAGCTTTGCTATTCAAGGAGCACATCTGCTGTCAATCGTTACCGATCGCGGCTTGATTCCGCCATCGGAAGGTTGAGCTATATCCAGTTGGGCGACACGATACAGGGTTCATCTCCCACTCGATCCTGTGTTTACGCCGCCTACAGCCTTGCGAAAAGGCTATTGTCTCCCTCTGGATGGCTTGTCTAACGTCGGCTCGGTTATTTGAATCTCGGAGAACGTCCAGATCGTCCATTTTGACAACCCCTCGTCCAATTGCTTGGCAGATCGTGCGCTGGCAGGCTTGGGTTGTGCGTCAATCTGGCGTGTGGATGTGGTTCGCTTACTCTCAGGAGGATGTATGAGTAGGTACATGCAGGCTCGGATCTTCCAAGTGATAGCAGTGCTTGCCACGATTGCGGCGCTCATCACCGGCTTGCAAGCGCAAAAGCTGTCGGCTCGTCCGCTCGCTCAAAACCAGGGCCAGGTAGATATCTCGTGTGATTTCTTCAGCCCGACTGATATTGCCTACGCGATTAGCCTTGAGCAGGGCCACGGTGGGCCGCCCACCGTTACTGTTGTGCTGACTCTGGTCGACGGCAGTGAACAA
>JAFAYS010001133.1 GCA_019240175.1 Chloroflexota bacterium
ATTGACACTAGAAATTCGATCAATTTCATGGTGAGCGCAGCCTCCTCGCCCGACCCGACGGCGCTCTGGCTGTGCCAGCTGCCGGGCATGAACGCCAAGCTTTTAGCGCTGCTGTTGGCCTCCTTCGAGTCGGCGGATGCGGTGATGCGCGCGTCGTCGGGATCGCTGCGGGCGCTGGGTGTGACACCGCGGCTGGTGGCGCAGATCGTCGCCGGGCCGCGTCAGGTCGCGCATGTCGCCGCCGGGCTCAAAGGCTTGCAGCGGCTCGGGATTGTTCCGCTGCCCTTTGGCGCGCCGGGTTATCCCGAGCGGCTACAGTCGCTGCCGGAGCCGCCACTGGTGGTGTATGTCCAGGGCCAGTGGCCGCTCGATCAGCCGCTGACGCTGCTGCTACCGCCGACCGAGCCGGAGCCGAAAGTGATCGAGCAGTGGACGGCGATCCGCGACGTGCTTAGCGCGCATGTCGGCTTTGGGCTGCTGGCGAATGGTGCTCAGCCCGAGCTGGTGACGCCCAGGCTGCTCGGCGTTCCGCATGGCCTGATGCTGGCGCGGCAGCGCTTGCCGGCTGAGCTATGGAAGCTGGTTACGGCTAAACGCTGCACCTTGATCTCGGTCTCCGCGCCCACAGCCCAGCCCGACCCTGCCGCCGCCCCGGCGATCGCACGTACGCTGGCGGCGCTCTCGGATGCGATCGTGGCGCTGCTGCCGACCTCGGCTGAGCATGATGATCTGCTGGTTGCTGCGCGCGCGGCCAGCGTGCCGGTCTTTGCCCTGGCACCAACCGTACGCACGCCGATCCCGGCCAGTACACGGCGGCTGCGCGCCGGTAAGAGCGGGCTTCGCACACTGAGTTCGGCGCTGGGCGTGCATCTCGACGGCCCGGCAGCCGTGCAGCAGGAGCGACTCTTTTAGGTGTTATATTCAGATGCGTAGCAACTTGCTATAATCCGCGAAAATGTTCAAGAAAGGTGCAGCATGATCGTCGTTACAAGCGCCAATGGTATTGTTGGCATCCGGGAAGCAATCGAGATTTTACGCGGCGGCGGCAGCGCGCTTGATGCCGTCGAGGCGGCCACGCGGCTGGTCGAGGCTAATCCCGACGATCATACCGTCGGCTACGGCGGCTACCCGAATGTGATGGGCGAGGTCGAGCTTGATGCCTCGATCATGGATGGTCGCACGCTGCGGGCGGGCGCGGTCGGCGCGCTTAAAAACTACAAGCATCCGATCTCGGTTGCGCGCAAGGTGATGGAAGAGCTGCCGCATGTGATGCTGGTCGGCGAGGGCGCGTCGCGGTTTGCCGCCGAGATGGGCTTTCAGGCTGAGAATCTGCTGACCGAAGAGGCCGCCGAGGTGTATCGCCAGGGCATCAGCGGCGCGCTGCCCGAGGACAAGCGCGACTGGCTGACCGGTGGCATCGAGAACAATCTGGCACGGCTGGCCAAGATTACTGCCGATCCTGAGCGCGCCGCCGGCACCGTCAACTTTATCGCCCAGGACAATCAGGGCAACATCGCCTGCGCGGTCAGCACCAGCGGCTGGGCCTGGAAATATCCCGGACGGCTGGGCGATTCGCCGATCATTGGCGCGGGCAACTACGCCGACAATCGGCATGGCGCGTGTGGCTGCACCGGCTGGGGCGAGATCGCGATCCGCTGTAGCACGGCGCGCTCGGTGGTGCTCTACCAGCGGCTAGGCTTTGGCCTGGAGCAGGCGTGCCGTCAGGCGATGCTCGATCTGGCCCACGCCACCGACGATCCGGCCAGCGCGATCATGAGCCTGGTCGCGATCAACCGCGATGGCCGCCCGATCGGCATGACGACCATACCGGGCCGCACCTACGTCTGGATGACGCCCGAGATGGCGGAGCCGGTCGAAGAGCCGCGCATCGTCGTCGATCTGACGGAAGCGCGTTAAGAAGAACAGACAAACAAAGCAGAGTACCACTTTCCCCTCGCCTGTCGCAACCGAAGCGGAAGCCCGCTGAGGTTCGGGGAAGGGGAGGCGCGGTAGCGCTGGGGTGAGGGCCTGTCTCTGTTCCTTTGTTCTCCGTTCTTTTGGTTCTAGGTTCTAGGTTCTAGGTTCTTCCGTTCAGCAAAGGGTTGACCTATGGCTGTCCGACCGACGCTCCAACTGGGCAATCCGCTACTGCGTCAGGCGGCGCAGCCGATCGACGATGTGCGCAGCGCCGAGGTTCAAGCGCTGCTGGCCGATCTGTGGGACACGCTGTACGATTTTCGCCAGCGTCACGGCTGGGGCCGCGCGCTCTCCGCGCCGGTGATCGGCGTGCCGCTGCGGGCGATCGTGGTGGACTTTCAGGAGCAGCAGCTGGTGCTGATCAATCCGCGCTTCGAGCGCTGGAGCCGCGAGCAGGAGTTCGTCTACGAGTCCTGCATCACCTTCAGCGCGATCTGGGGCGCGGTCTACCGGCCAACGCGTGTGACGGTCGTGGCGCTGGATGCCGACGGACTTGAGCGGCGCTACGAGGCGGCGGGTCCGCTCGCGCGGCTGATGCAGCACGAGATCGATCATCTGGATGGTCTGGTCTGGCTGGATCGCGAGCCGGATCTCGCCAGCATTTGCACGACCGACGAGTACCGGCGACAACAAGATCAGGGACAGATCGATCAAGCTTAGCGATGCCCGTAGGCGCGGCCAACGGCGGCCAGCACGCGCAGCAGATTGATCGCTCCCGCGTAGATCAGCTCGCCGTCGAGAAAGATCGCCGGAAACGGCAGCCGGTCTTGGCGCAGCTCGGCGATCGTTTCGGCGTGGGCGGTCTGCACCTCGGGATCGTTGAGATCGTAGTAGCGCAGGGCGATCTCCGGGCCATAGATGCGGCTCAGCGACTGGCCCAGCGCGGCGGCGGCCTCCGACGAAGGCACCTGCGGCCTTCAGCCGTGGCGGGTCGCGAGGTCCTCAGGCGCGCCGTAGATTTCGACTAACATCGGCATATGTTCACCTTCACGACGATATTCACGATACGGCCAGCCCGTGATCGGTCCGAAATATGCTACGATCAAACGGTGGATTGATCAATCAGCTGGGAGTGAACGTGCAGTATCCCTTTACGGTATCGATCGTCGTCTCATTTCGCGATCTTGATGCGCTGGGCCATGTCAATAACGCGGTCTATCTGACATACATGGAGCAGACGCGCATCGGCTATGGCCTGCAGCTGATCGGCGGCATGGATGTCGCTGATCTGGCGTTTATTCTGGCCGAGGCGACGGTCTCGTATCTGCGTCCCGCGCACTACGGCGATCAGCTAGAGGTCGGCGTGCGGGTCGGCGAGATCGGCACCAAAAGCTTTGTCATGGATTATGGCATCCGCCGCCGCTCCGATGGCGAGCTGATCGCGCGTGGTCGCACGGTGCAGGTCTGGTATGACTACCGGGCGCAGCGATCACAGCCCGTGCCGGATGCTTTTCGCGCGGCGGTGGCGCGGGATAACGGGCAGCTGTCCCAGCGTGCTCAAGAGTCGTAGCTCAGCGTCAAGAGACGAAAGCATGGCGTTCAAACAGCCTATTCCTCATCTCGAAGTAGCCGGAGGATTGCCGCGCGAGGCCTTGATCTGCGTCGCGTGCGGCTATGTCATGGCGCAGTGGCCGGGCGATCCGCTCAGCTGGCCGCGTGAGATCGGTAGCGGCGATGATGTGGCCTATCAGTGTGCGGCCTGCGACTGCGATCTTCAGGCCTGGCCGCCGATTCCGGCGGTGCTTGGCGAGCGGCGCATCGATATTGCCGAGCTGATCCACGACGGCGAGGGCCAGGCGGTTGACTTCAAGGACTACGGCAGCGTCGACAGCCCGGATCTTCAGCGCGATCTCGCGCGGCATGTCGCGGCGTTCGGCACCAGCGGCGGCGGCGTGCTGCTGATCGGTGTGCGCAACGACGGCACGATCTCCGGCATTAACGGCGCTGACGACGTCGAGGGCCGCGATCGCTGGCGCAAGGCGATCTACGCCGCCAGTCGGATGATCAAGCCGGCGATCGTGGTCGCGCCCGATTTTATCGAGGCCAACGGCTCGCTGGTGCTGGCGATTCGCATTCCGCGTGGCCACGAGCCGGTCTACTATTTTTCTAACCGACCGTATATTCGCGATGGTCAGGCGTCGCGCCCAGCCGAGCCCGACGAGGTCAAGGCGCTCTACACTCGCCAGTCAAACAGCGGCTCCTAAGAAGTGTCGCTTGCATAAGTAAGGATGATTCATGGATTTTCCTGTTACACGTTTGATTCTTGTCCGTCACGGCGAGACCGAGGCCAATGTGGCCGGTCGGATGCAGGGCCGTGGCAACGATCCGCTGACTGAGCGCGGCCAGCAGCAGGTTCGCGCCGTCGCCGCGCGCTTGAAAGCCGAAGGCCATCCCGTCGAGGCGCTCTATAGCAGCTCGTTGCTGCGCGCGGCCCAAACTGCTGAGGCGATCGGCGAGGCGCTGGACTTGACACCGCGCCTGCGTGACGCGCTGCAAGAAATGCATCTCGGCGATCTCGACGGTGCCGACAACGCGACGCTTGAGGCCGCCATGCCGCGCACCCTCGACGAAAGCTATCCTGGCGGCGAGTCGCTACGTGAGTTTGTCGAGCGGCTGATGGGCGCGTTCTACGGCATCGCAATGGCGCATGCCGACGGCACCGTAGTTGTCGTCAGTCACGGCGGCGTGATCAGCATCGCGCTGTCGATCTGGTCGCATGGTCATGGCAACGCGTGGCGCGAGTACACGCCCGCTAACTGCGCGATCTCCACCGTCGAGTTTCAAGCTGGTCCGCAGGTGCTACACGTCAACGACTGCTCGCACATCACCTCCGACGACTAACCTCGCTCAGCGCGGCAGAGAGACGGGATGAGTCTCTGCCGCCCGCTTGCTGCTTTCTATTTCACATAAAACTCGCTGCCTCCAATTGTTGTGACCGTACCTGTCACAATACGCGGCTATACTGTTGCTACAAGGCAGATGTGAAGCCATGTATCGGAGTGCAAGAAACCGCTTACCAATGCGCTAAACCTTGCGTTGAACGAACGAATGTGCTATAATTTGGCTTCACATAATTCTATAAACCGGAGTAGTTACCCAAAAACGGAGGAAGTCACAATGCCTAAGCATGAGGAAACAGTCCAGCCGAGCGTCACGCGTACGCTGCGGGCTGCCGTCAAAGTCGGCGACGATTATTACACGCTTGAGGAAACGATTACGCTGCCGTCCACAGCCAGCGACGAGCAGATCTCACAGGCGGTTGCAACCGGTCTGCGCATGTACGAGGCCCAGCGCGCCGCCGTTGAAGCACAGGTGCGCGATCTGCGCGAGCATGTCGTCGTGCAGCCGCTGCCGGTGCAGATCCGCGAGCCAGACGCGCCGGCCAGCGAGAAGCAGCGCCAGTACATGGACTATCTGCTCAAGGAGCTGAGCTGGGACAACGAGAAGCTGATCGCCTTCGCCAGCGAGCGCATGTTCAACCTGTTGACGCTGACCAAGCGCGAAGCCTCCGAGCTGATCGATCAGCTGAAGGGCGTGCTGGCGGGCGAGGCCGAGACGAGCGAGTCAGCTAGCGAGACTCCCACCGAAGCAGCGTCTGCTGAAGCTGAGACGCCTGAGGCCGAAGCAGCGCCCGCCGAGGCCGAGTCAGTAGCGCCGAGTGCCGAGCCGGTGGCCGAGCGCCAGGCGATCCTGCCGATCGGTGAGCGTGCGACGCAGCGCCAGGTGCGTGCCCTTGAGCGCCTGGTCGACGAGCGCGGCATCGATCTCGAAGGCGAGCTGCGTGCCCGCTTCGGCGACCGTGGCCTGTCCAGATCGGAAGAGC
>JAFAYS010000006.1 GCA_019240175.1 Chloroflexota bacterium
TCGAGGTTGTGATTGACGGCGGCGATGTAGCCGAGTATCTCGGGCCCGAGAAGTTCAGCTTCGGCCTGGCCGAGCAGCAGGACGAGATCGGTGTGGCGACGGGCGTGGCCTGGACGCCGACCGGCGGCGATATTCTGTCGTTCGAGGTGCTGCCGCTGCGTGGCAAAGGCGAGCTGCGCCTGACCGGACAGCTCGGCGATGTCATGAAGGAGTCGGCGCAGGCGGCGATGTCGTATGCGCGCTTCCGGGCTGACGAGCTGGGTATTCCGCAGACCTACTTCGACGAGCACGCGATCCATATTCACGTGCCCGAGGGCGCGGTGCCCAAGGATGGCCCGTCGGCTGGCATTACGCTCACCACGGCGCTGGTCTCAGCCATGACCGGCATTCCCGTCCGGCGCGATGTAGCCATGACCGGCGAGATCACGCTGCGCGGCAAGGTGTTGCCGATCGGCGGCTTGAAGGAAAAGACGATGGCCGCGCACCGCGCCGGCATCAAGACCTTCATCCTGCCGAAGGAGAACGTCAAAGACATTGTGGAATTGCCGCAGAAGGTCCGCGACGAGCTCCAGCTGATCCCGGTCGAGACGATGGACGAGGTGCTCAAGATTGCGCTGGCGAAAGCGCTGGCGGGTGAGCACAAGCAGCCGCTGGCACCTAAGAGTGCCAAGAGCAGCAAGCGGGCGACGCCGCCGTCGGCGTAACCTCCACAGGTAGCGAGAAAGGGCAGGTCACACGATCTGCCCTTTTTTGTTTGTCTGCGCGGTGCTCATTGGATCGGTCGCTTTTCATGAGCTAATCACGGGCCTGTCATCTGCTTAGGCTGTATCATCATGAAGCATTTCCTACGCTTCTGTTTCAGGCAGGGATTGTATTCAAGGAAGGATTGATCGATGCGCGCAATGCATATCACCTTGCTGCTGTTGCTGTGTCTCCTGACTGCATGTGGCACGCCCGACACCACGGATCAAGCGTCTGGTGCCGGCCTGACTGCCACTGAGCTACCGGTGCCGACACAAGTTGAAGCACAAGATCTCACGCCTACCGCAACGCCGACTCCAGTCACTTCTCAAGCTGCTGCTACTGTGGCTATTGGCTACACCGATCCCTGGGATTACTGTGCAGCAGTCAAAACTATCGACGTGCCGGATGAGCGCTACCTTGGTGAGTCCATGCCTCACGCGATCGTTGTGGGCTTCAATGAGACGTCAGAAGCGCCAGGCGAGATACCGGAGTGGCTGCCGCGCACGATGTCCTGGCGCTGTATGCAAGGCAAGGTGTACGCGTGTAGCGTCGGAGCTAATCTGCCCTGTGACGAAAAGGCCAACACAAGTCAAGAGCCAAGCGAGGCAGCCAAGGAGGCCTGTAAGCAGAATCCCGACTTTCTAACAGTAAAGCAAAAGTCGTCCATTTACTCCTGGAACTGTGTGAACGGTACGATGCAACGAGGACCGCAATGGACGGAAGCCGATGCAGCGGGCTTCCTGGCAGACATTTGGTATGAGATCAAGCGTCCCTAAACAAGCTGCACAAATGCAACGCGACGAAGCAACTATGAGCGACATCAATCTACAAAACCTATCGCCGCTTGACCAAGCAGACCTCACATATGTGCTCAGCGACTACCCTCTACTATTCCTGGCCGTGCCTTCAGAAATACTTGAGTGGGTTCAGGGTTGCGATGAGACGGCGCTCTTAACACAGTTGATTAACCTGATCCTAGCGGATCGACCAATCTTGAGCGCTAATGCTGCGATGGTTGCCGATGCTGTGAATCCGAATCGTATGATCGATCTGTTGGTAGCGGTGTTGGAGAGGACGCCGCCGGAGCAGCTCAGCGCTGTAACGAGCAGCCTTTCTAGTAGCTTGTACCTTTGCCAGCCCAAGCACCTGCCCCTCGATCATCCGATGATCCAAACCTTGCTCAGGTTGCTCGCGGAGCCGTCAACTGAGAAGCGCCGTAGCGTTGTACAGCTGCTAACTGAGCTAGGGACGAAGGAAGCCTTTGATCATGTGCTGCCCTATCTCGGCGATAACGACGAAGGCATGTACTATGATGTTGTGACCGCGCTGCTGCGTCTCGATGTAGCCCGCGCGCTGCCAATCGTACAGCCGCTGCTGGTGGCTGGTAATGAAACGCTGCGCTGGTGCGTCTGTGATACATTATCCGAGTATCCCAGTCCGCTCGCCGTCGATCTGCTTGTCGAGCGTTTGCGCCACGACGACAGCGCCGAGGTACGCACCGAAGCGGCGTTCGCGCTGGGCGTCACTGGCGACTCACGAGCGATTCCGGCGCTGGCCCACGCCGCCGCTTCCGATCCAGCCGTGGACGCTCACGGTCACTGCGTGGATATCAACGCCGCCCGCTCGGTTGTGCGCATTCTGCTGCGCCGACTTGGCGAATATGTGCAATCGGGCAATAGCCAAGACCTGGGACAGCTGCTGACCGAGGAATTTGCAAACAGTGACCAGCTGACACAGCTAATGCGGGAGTGGCAGGCAGATCAGCAGCGATATGGCCGGCTTCAATCGGTTGAGCCGGTCTCCTATTTTTGTGGCGGCGATCCGTACACCTACTTTGATGCGCTCGATCCGGAATTTGGCGGTCGTGCGTCTTTCGAGTACGAGCAGCAGGCGATCGAATATAACATTCTGTTGCAAAGGTCCGAGAGCGATTGGCGTATTCGGCACATCGTCCGGCACGCTTAGCATCCACACATTTCTTGCAGACTCACAGTTGTCAAGACGGTCGCTAAAATCACTGACTGGCGCTTGCGCAAGAGCAAGCTTTATGGTACATTAAGCGCGGTCAATCATGACCCCGTAGCTCAGTGGATTAGAGCGCTTCCCTGCGGAGGAAGAGGTCGCGCGTTCGAGTCGCGCCGGGGTCGCCAGAGACGAATACGGAGGGGTGTCAGAGTGGTCGAATGTGCCGCCCTCGAAATGCGGTAGGCGATGAGCCTCGGGGGTTCGAATCCCCCCCCCTCCTCCACACAGCAGCTTCGGATCTTCCGAGGCTGTTTTTTTATTCTCCGCTTAAGCTAGTTTTCAACTGGCCTTAATCCGCTGCGATTATACTCCCGGCACATAGAGCAAGGGAGAGCAACCATGGAAGCAGCGCAGCAAAATCTGAGGCTATCGCAGCTCCAGGCATGGATGGACGCTGGCGGTCAGATCGAGGAGCCGGTGTTGCAGCGCAGCGCCTACTACAGCGCGCGAGGCCGCGTCTGCGTGTTCGAGGTTGTGGTCAAGCACGGCGGTGTGCGCCGGGTGATCGCGCTGGCCGACGAGCCCGATGTGAATCTGTTTCTAAATCAGCAGCGATTGAGTATTCTCGACGTATCATAAAAAAAGGGCTGGCGCACAAAGCGCCGGCCCTTTCGATTGTTGTATGAGCGGATCTTACATATCGGTGCCGCCGAAACCGCCGCCGCGATTACGGCTCTGGTTACCGCCGAGACCACCGAGCGCACCGCCCAATCCGCCCAGCGCACCACCGAGGCCACCCTGGCTACCCCCGCCGCTCATCATACGCCGCACCGCCATCGCCGCGATGCCAGCCATGGCCGCCTTGGCCAGCGGGTTGCCCAGCATACCCGACATGCCGCCACCGACCGCCTGCTGCTGCCCGCCGCCCATCATCTGGCTGAATAAGCCGGGCTGCTGCTGGTGC
>JAFAYS010000137.1 GCA_019240175.1 Chloroflexota bacterium
GAGCTTCTAGGGGCGTCACCCGTTCTTAGGCTGGCTCTTGACTCAAAATTAAACACAAAAGCGCGGCGATCACTCATGATCGTCGCGCTTCGCGTTATCGCTTGACTTCAGACTACTTGGCGGCTACCGCACTCCGGTTTGGCCGGCGGGTAGCGTTATCGCCCGAGCTTTTGGGCCGCTGGCCGTCACGCTGTGGCGCGGAATTAGCCGCGCGGCGCTGGGGCTGCTGCGATCCTTGCGGGCGCTGACCACGGTTAGCGGGCTGTCCACCACGCGGCTGCCGGAACTGCTGGCCACGTGGCTCGCGCTGGAACTCGTTGAGCACCGGCGCGGGCGCGGAGTAATCGAAGTCCTGCAGCGTGCGGCGCTCGATCGGCGCTTTGAGCACACGCTCGATATCGCGCACCATCGCGTTATCTTCGCTCGTCACCAGCGTCATCGCGTCGCCCTCACGCTCGGCACGGCCCGTACGACCGATGCGATGGATATAGGTGTCGGCGGTGTCGGGGATATCGTAGTTGATCACGTGCGAGATCGTCGCGACGTCGATGCCACGAGCCGCGATGTCGGTGGCGACCAGGATCTGCACCTTACCCGAGCGGAAGTTATCCAGCGCGAGCTGCCGCTGATTCTGCGACTTGTTCGAGTGCAGCACGGCGGTGTTATAGCCCGCTCGTCCGATCTGCTCGGCCACGCGGTTGGCGCGGTGCTTGGTGCGCGTGAAGATCAACACCGAGTTGGTATCGGTCGTGCTGAGCAGCTTGAGCAGCAGCTTGGTCTTCAGATGCTGCGACACTGGGTACAGCGCATGGGCCACGGTTTTGGTCGGCGCGCTGGTCGCCACATCGACACGCTTGGGATTGCGCAACGAGTCGGAGGCCAGCTGCTGAAGCTCAGGCGCAAACGTCGCCGAAAAGAGCATCGTCTGGCGCTGACGTGGGATGTAGCTCAGAATGCGCTTGACGCTTGGCAAAAAGCCCATGTCCAGCATCCGATCGGCCTCGTCGAGCACCAGCATCTCCACGCCGTTCAGCGAGGCCGCTCCGCGATCGATATGATCCAGCAGACGTCCAGGACAGGCCACGATGATCTCGACGCCGGTGCGCAACGCGCGGTCCTGCGGCTGCATGCCAACGCCGCCATAAACCGTGGCGGAGCGAATCGGCGTGCCGGCAGTGAAGCGGCGGATCGTGGTGTTGATCTGCTCAGCCAGCTCGCGCGTCGGCGTTACGATCAAGGCGCGAGTACGTCCGAGCTTGCTCGTATCGGTCAGCAGACGCTGGATGATCGGCAGCACAAACGCGGCGGTCTTGCCGGTACCGGTCTGCGCGGTGCCGATCAGATCGTGGCCGGCCAGGCCAACGGGAATCGCGCGCTCCTGAATGGGCGTCGGCTTATCAAAGCCGGCCTTGCGAATGGCTGACTGGATCTGGGGATGGAATGAAAAATCTGAAAATTGCATTATGTTCTCGAATAGGTCCAGCCAGTCATCATCCTGCATCTCAGGCTCGGCTGGTACGCTACATATAAAAGGGCTTGCCCTTTGGCAAGCCCAAGGTTTACTGAAAGCTGACCGCTAAAACTACCAGCGGTTGCTCCGCGCCGGGCGCTGGCTCTGGAAGCAGTCCGAGCAATACACCGGCTTGTCGCCGCGCGGCACGAACGGCACCTGCGCGTCGCGGCCACAGGATGAGCAGGTCGTGGTGTGCATCTCGCGCGGACCACGATCTGAACCGTAGCCACCGCCGTAGCCGCCGCCGCTGCTGTAGCTGTCGCGGCTGCTGTAGCCGCCGCCGCTGCTGTAGCTGTCACGGCTGCTGTAGCCACCGCCGCCGCCGTTGCGGCTCTGCTTGCGTGACTGGCGGCAGTTCTGACATCGGGTTGGCTCGTTGTCGAAGCCCTTCTGCGCGTAAAATTCCTGCTCACCAGCGGTAAAGGTGAACTGCGAGCCGCAGTCGCGGCACGTCAACGTCTTGTCTGCAAAGCTCATTAGCTCGCTACTCCAAGTACTAAAAATAACCAAATTGTCGCCGGGTTGGGATCTAACGAGCACAAGAGGATCTTCTACGCGATCATTCTGAGGCAACGTGAGGAGCCAATCCATTTCAACAACGTGTGGATTATACCAGATGGATACTCAGATTGCAAATGATTATCGAACGCATTACCCAAGCAACTGGATTAAAGAGCAACTTTGCGCCGCTCTATAACAAGAACAAGCTGTTCGACATGTCGCTGCTAATGACCAAGCGCTTGTTGATATCCGCCCAGACCTTCGCGCGCGGCCCACACGATCGCCTCGCAGCGACGGCCAACGCCCAGCTTGCGATACATATTATGGAGATGATAGCGCACGGTTCGCTCGCTGATGCTCAGGCGCTGGGCGATCTCCTGGTCGGTCTGGCCGCCCGCGACCATGCTGAGCACCGCCGACTCACGCTCCGTGAGCAGTGGATGCGCCGGATGTTTCGGCTGCTGGGTCGTGTTGGCAGCTGCGACGGGGCTGAGCCAGCGCTCCTGCTGGGCCATAACACCATGAATCGCCTGCACAATCGTCTCGATCGCCTCGTGCTTGGCCACGTAGCCGTCGACGCCGCAGGCCAGTAGCTCACGAATTTGCTGCTCATTGGTGTACACGCTCAGCACCAGAATCCGCACCGGCAGATCCAGCGCGCGAATGTGCCGCGCGACTTCATCGCCGCGCAGTCCCGGCATCTCAACATCCAGCACCAGCACATCCGGCTGTAGCTCGATCGTTTGTTGCAGCGCCGCCACGCCGTCACAGACTTCGCCTACCACTACCATCCCTGCGGTCTTATCGAGCAGCTTTGAGATCCCACACCGCACCAGTGGATGATCGTCGGCTAGCAAAACCCGAATTGGCGTCATAGCTCCTCCACTCTGCCAGCTCTAATAAAAAATTTTTAACCACCTGTATGATACGGAATCTTAGGGCGCTGGTCAATGTTAAACCGCAGGCAATTTTGGCCAGACTCGATCGCGCGATCGATCAACGCTGCCAGAATCCGGCTTCATGGCACTCCGTTTGCTTAGCACGCGGGCATGACACAGCGAGAATCTATACAATCTGAGCCGCCCGTTATGCTGATCACCGATCCTGTTCAATCGGCCAAGGCTGCGGGTCTGCGCTACGTCAGCGATGAGATGCCCGGCATTCGGCGGAAACGCGCCGGCAAGAACTTTAGCTATATCGGTCTGGACGGCAAGCCGATTCGCGATCCCAAAGAATTGCAGCGGATCAAATCGCTAGGCATTCCGCCAGCCTACACCGATGTTTGGATCTGCCCGCTGCCCAACGGTCATATTCAGGCCACGGGCCGCGACGCCAAAGGCCGCAAGCAGTACCGCTACCATGCGCGCTGGCGCGAGGTCCGCGACGAGACCAAGTACGGGCGCATGCTAGCGTTCGGCGCGGCGCTGCCCCGCATTCGCGAGCGCGTCGACCAGGATCTGAAGCTGCCGGGACTATCGCGCGAGAAAGTGCTGGCGACGGTGGTGCGCCTGCTGAGCACAACGCTGATCCGCGTCGGCAATGACGAGTATGCCAAGCAGAACAAATCGTTTGGCCTGACCACGATGCGCGATCGGCACGTCGAGGTCAATGGCGCGACGGTGAAGTTCCGCTTCCGGGGCAAGAGCGGCAAAAACCACTCGATCGCGCTGACCGACCGGCGGCTGGCCAAGATTGTGCAGCGCTGCCGTGACATTCCCGGCTACGAGCTGTTTCAATATATCGACGACGACGGCGAGCGGCAAACCATCGATTCAGCTGATGTCAACGAGTATCTGCGCGAGATCACCGGCCAGGATTTTACCGCCAAGGATTTTCGTACCTGGGCCGGCACCGTACTGGCGACGCTGGCGCTGCAAGAGGCTGAGGTTTTCGAGAGCGAGACTCAGGCCAAGAAGCAGATCGCACAGGCGATCACGTCGGTCGCCGAGCGGCTGGGCAACACGCCGTCGATCTGCCGCAAGTGCTATGTGCATCCCGCTGTCATCGACTCCTATCTCGACGGCACAATGATCGAGTCGCTACAGCAGCGCGTGGAGCAGGAGCTTTATGATGCGGCGGAAGGGCTAGAGCCGGAAGAGCGCGCGGTGATGCGGCTGCTCAAGCGGCGGCTAGAGCGCGAGGAGAGCGGCAGCAAGTAAGGCGCGGACAATTGAATTGGCGAGTAACCAGGCAGGCGCAAGATGTAGCGCCTGCTTTTTGGCGTGATCTATGAATTTGCTGTGATCGTATAATGCTCTATAGATGACTCCAACACACTTAAGGATATAGAACAATGACCGAAGAACGTACGGTACAGCTTGAGATAACATTATCTCTACCAGATACGGTAGCACGTGAAGCCGAAGCCAGTGGGTTGTTAACAGCCCAAACCCTAGAGTCACTGATCAAAACCGAGATTCAACGTCGCCGCACAGAACAATTTTTTGCAGACACCGATCGACTCGCAGCACTTCCAGGACCAGTACTGACAGAGGCGGAGATCGAAGCCGAGATCCAGGCTGTACGCGCGGAAAGAAGAAATAAAGATGCGGGTCGTCGCTGACACGAACACGGTCATCTCTGGGTCACTTTGGTCGAGCGCACCACGTCAAGTTTTAGGTGCCGCACGAAGCGGAAAAATCTCTCTGTTCACAAGTGTTGTGTTACTTATTGAACTGGAAGATGTGTTACAGCGACCAAAGTTTAGTCAGTGCCTCGCGCTCGTGGGAGCTACTGCTCACGAATTGGTTCTGGGCTATGCTGCAATAGCCACAGTGGTTGAGCCTGCCCTCATTTCACCAGTTGTTACAGCAGATCCAGATGATGATGCTGTACTAGCATGTGCGCTCGCTGCCCGTGCGGAAATCATTGTTTCGGGTGATAACCATTTGCTAGATCTCAAACAATACCAAGACATAGAGATTCTCAC
The DNA here is from genome assembly GCA_019240175.1 of Chloroflexota bacterium. Taxonomy (GTDB): domain Bacteria; phylum Chloroflexota; class Chloroflexia; order Chloroflexales; family Kallotenuaceae; genus LB3-1. The sequence goes on from JAFAYS010000137.1 coordinate 4,944, forward strand.
CGCCGCATCGCTTATTGAGCTTATTACATTGAAGACATAACAATTCAGGTTAAAAACACAGCGCGGGATCGAGCCAGGCTCAATCCCGCGCCAAACAGCACCAGAGCCGCCTACGGCCAGCTTGTCTCGTGCAGCGGCGTGACCATCACCTCTTGCATCACCGAGCCCGCCGGCATTTTCACCGCAAACACGATCGTCTCGGCGACATTGGCCGGATCCTGCAACTTGTCAGGATCGGGCATGGGAATGCCTTGCTCCTCGAAGCGGTCGAAGAAGTGCGTGCGCATCCCACCCGGAACGATCGTCGTGACGCGGATGTTGTCGGGACGGCCCTCGACGCCCAGGCCACGCCCAAAGCCGATAATGCCCCACTTGGTAGCGTGATACGCGGAGGCATTGCCCCAGGCGCGCTTGGCCGCCGTCGAGGCAATGTTGACGATGTGCCCCGACTGTTGGCGGCGCATGATCGGCAGAGCGGCCTTGGAGGTCAGGAATGGGCCGCGCAGATTAACCGCGATCACTTTGTCCCACTGCTCGACGGTCATCTCCTCCACGGAAATC
>JAFAYS010000140.1 GCA_019240175.1 Chloroflexota bacterium
TGGTGCGCGGCGCACAATCGCACGATCCCCTTGCGTTTGATCGGCTATACGAGCACTTTGCTGATCCGCTCTACCGTTATTTTTATTATCGCTCTGGCGACCAACATGTCGCCGAGGAGCTGGTCAGCGAAGTCTTTCTACGTATTGTCGAAGCGATTGTTCAATTTCGCCTGCCGGACCATGCACAAGCACGTGCATTTAGCGGCTGGGTGTTTCGCATTGCGTACACACGGCTGGTTGATCACTACCGTCAGCAAAAACGGCAGTCCGTCGAGCTCGATGAATCGATTGCCGCCCCGTTCTCAGCCGATGAGGTTGTGGATCGCTCACTGGAGCACGAAGAGCTGCGTGAGGCGATCAAGCGACTGACGCCGGAACAGCAGCAGGTGGTGGTGCTGCGCTTTGTGGAGCGCTTAAGCACGGAGGAAGTAGCAATTATCACTGGTCAGACCATCGGTGCCGTCAAAGCCATGCAGCACCGCGCTCTCAACGCGATGGCAAAAATCTTAGGAACTTCGCGCAACCCTCGTGAAGCGTAGAAGTAGTGATGGTTTATGATGCATAATTGGCGACCCTCAGAGCGGCTCGACTCGGTCTTAGATCGATCGATCGACCGGCTGGACGAGGAAGATCCAGAATCGATTCTTCGCGACTACCCCCAGTCCAGGAATTCGCTTGCGCCAATGCTTCACATAGCAGATGCGCTGCGAGATCTGGAACAGGTGTCTATGCCTCCTGCGGCGAAGCAGGCGGGTCGTGAGCGTTTGCGCAAAGCCGTGCTTGCACGCCAGCGCCGGCGGCCTCGGTCTGCTCTGGCCAATGGTATGCGCATGGCTGCCTGGGTAGCCGTGTTCTTGTTCGTGTGTACCGGTGCGATCGGGGGATTGACCCGCGCCTCGGCCAACACGCTGCCGGACGAGCCCCTGTACACCTGGAAGCGCGCCACTGAGCGCGTCTGGCTAGGGACTCAAACGACGACTGAGCGGAAGGTTACGGTTTCGCTGGCGCTGGCCGACCGGCGCGTCGATGAGATGAAGCGTTTATATCAGCGATCGGGACGGGTTTATCCTGCAATTATTAATCAACTCCAGATCGATTATACCCGCACGCTTCAACTGATCGACACCCTGCCGCCGGAGCAAGCCCAGCCGCTGCTGGCCCAGGCGAAAGCCGTCGGCGCGGAGCACGAGCACGAGCTGATGCAGCTAGCCCAGCAGGCGACCGGCGAGGAGCAGCAGATTCTGCTGGCCGCCGTGGAGATCAGCCAGTGGGTTCAGCATACCTCACCGGAGCAGGCGACCGCGTCGCCGCCGCCGGCCCTTCCCGACGCAACCAGCGAAGCGCCGACTGACGAGCCCAGCCAGCCAAGCGCCACGAGCCAACCGTCTGTGCCGGGCGACAAGCCGCAGCCAACCAGCCCGGTCGCGCCGCCGGCCTCGGAGCAGCCGACGACCAACAATCCATCGACGCAGCCGGGAGTGCCGGCGACGCCACTGCCTGCCACGCCGCTGCCGGCTCAGCCCAAACCGACGACCGCGCCGCCTGCTCGCCAGCCATCGGCTGTGCCGCAGCCAAGCCGACCGGCACGACCCGCGCCGACAGAGCGCGTAGCGCCGCCTGCGCCGACGCCAGTTCCACCGACAGCTGTACCGCCAACAGCTGTACCGCCGACTGAGGCACCAACCGACATACCACCCGGACCACCGAGCAATCCGCCCGGTAATCCTACCGTGCAGCCTGGACCGCCGATCGATCCACCGGGCGATCCAACTGCCATCCCTGGACCGCCCAGCAATCCGCCGGGCAATCCAACCGTGCAACCGGGACCACCGATCGATCCACCTGGGCAAAATAAAACGCCCAAGCCAACCGATCCACCTAAAGAGGAAAAAACGCCCAGGCCGACCAACGAGCCTGGGCCTCCGATCGATCCACCTGGGCAAAACAAGACACCGGGACCGCCCAGCAATCCGCCGGGCAACCCGACCGTTCAGCCCGGCCCGCCCAATGATCCGCCTGGTCAATCAAAAACGCCCAAGCCGACCAACGAGCCCGGCCCGCCTAGCGAGCCACCAGGCAAGAAAAAATAGCGACAATAAAATACGGCCCGATCGCTGAAGATCGAGCCGTATTTGTTTTAATCGGCCAGCTAGCGCTTGCGACGCGCCGCCGCGAGCAGGGCAGTGCCCGCCGCGCCTACCGCCAGCCCAGCCAGGCCAGGCCAAAGCCGTGATGGACGTAGATCGTGCAGGACCACGCCGGCTGTGTTGTAGCCCGAGGCAGCAAACACGCCGCCGCCAGGATGCGTTGACGCGCCGGTGAGATACAGCCCGCCGATCTGGGGCACTTTGTAGGCGGATAGCTCAGGCAGCGGGCGGAAGCAAAACATCTGGTCAAACGACATCTCGACATGCATCACGTTGCCGCGCAGCAGCCCGAGCTTGCGCTCCAGCTCAAGCGGCGTTTGAATATAGCGATTGGTGATCGCGCCGCGCATGTTGGGCGCGTACCGATACATCACGTCCAGCAGCTTATCGGCCTCGCGCTCGGCGATGCTGTCCCAATCCTCACCATTGCTCAGCTCA
>JAFAYS010000287.1 GCA_019240175.1 Chloroflexota bacterium
GATCTCCTGGGTCCAGTATAGCTCGGGCTTTCGCATCGATCTCAAAGCCGTCAGCGAGCTGTGCGAGCGGCGCGGGGTGCTGCTGAGCCTGGATGCGATCCAGGGCGTCGGGGCGCTGCCGCTGGATCTCAGCGCGGTGCCGGTCGATTTCTGCGCGTTCGGCGCGCACAAGTGGCTGCTCTCGCCGCAGGGCGTGGGCGTGCTGTATGTCAATCAGCGTGTGCGCGATCTGCTGCAACCCGCCAATGTCGGCTGGCTCGGGGTGGATTGGCGCGACTACACCGCGTTCGACTACGACACGCCGCTGACCGATGGCGCGGCGCGCTACGAAGAAGGCACGCGCTCGCTGGTCGGGATTGCGGGGCTGGAACAAAGCCTTGGCCTGCTGCTGGATGTCGGGCAGGAGCGGATCGAGCAGCATCTGCGGCGGCTAACCGATCGGCTGGCGTATCAGCTGGGCGAGATGGGCTACCGAATTCTGACGCCGCTTGAGCCGGAGCATCGCTCGGGGATCATCACCTTCTCGCATCCGCAGCGCTCGGCGCAAGAGCTTTTCGACTCGCTGCGCGCGGCGCGGATCGTCGGCGCGCTACGTGAGGGCGGCGTGCGATTGTCGCCGCATCTTTACAACTCGATGGACGATATCGAACGTGTGCTAGATGTGTTGCAGGTATAGATCGTGCGGTTGCCATGTTACGTAGACTACAACAATACGAACGATGGGATGCGGAAGCACGATCCGGTATGACACGACAGCGCAAAATTTTCTGGACATTCGGCAATCTGCTGACGCTGGTTGGCTTGTTTCTGCTGCTGCTGGTTGGCGGGATCAAGGCCGATGAGCAGTACAACGTGTACGCGGCCAGCGGCGATAACGACGTGGGCCTGGCGACACCTGCCGCGTCTTCCGCGCCGGCAGTCGTGGATCAGCCACCGGCTCAGGCGACAGCGCAACCAACCGCCCAGCCGCGCCGCTTCAATATTCCGATCCTCAACAACAACCCCGGCGATCAGCTGACCAATGCCGTGCCGCAGCAGGCCAACAACGCCGGCCCTTCGACGATCTCGCGCATCGTGGTTCCGGCGGTCAACCTCGACAAGAAAGTGGTTGAGGTCGGCTGGACGGTGCAGCAGCAGCCTGACGGCCAGGAGGTCGCGGTGTGGGACGTCGACAAGTATCGCGTCGGGCATCACAAGGGATCGAGCAATCCCGGCAACGGCGGCAACATCGTGCTAGCCGGTCACAGCGGCGGCGAAGCGTATCCCTTCAACGAGATTTTCTACATGAAGCCCGGCGATCTGGTCGAGCTGTACAGCAACGGCCAGGTGTATCAATACACCGTCACGGATCATATTTTGGTCGACGAGGTTGGACAGCCGCTTGAGAAACGCCTCGAAAATGCGCGCTACATCGAGCCCACCGACGAGGAGATGGTGACGATGGTGGCGTGCTGGCCGCTGACCGGGCCGCAGAAATTCTCGCAGCGCATCATCATTCGCTCCAAGCCACTCGGCCAGCCGCCAGCCGCCGATCAGACGAATCAGGAGACGAGCAGCTGGACGATTCGGTAGCGAGAAGCATCGGCAGAATCAAACGAGCGGAGCATACGGTGCTCCGCTTTTTTATATTTGAATAATAGATTGTTATACTCTTGCTAGAGTCAATGCCTTGAAGATAGACGAGTATTTGCGGAATGAGTCGCCGATCTTGTGGCATCTATGTTTTACACTTTGTTCTAGCAGCTAGGACAAGGACAATACATGAGCACGCCGACTGTTCAACAGATAAAGCGAGTTTGGCCTACCCTCGCGGAGAGCATATTTGTCCCGCATTCTGAGCAAGAGTATCAACAGCTTGTAGCGCTGCTTGATGCACTGATCGACGAAGTTGGCGAGGATGAAGCGCATCCATTGGCGTCGTTGATGGAGATTGTGGGCGTTCTGATCGAGCGCTATGAAGATCAGCACGTCCCAGAGCTGAGCGATGCCTGAGCGAGGGCCGAACAGCTGCTCAGCCCTTGAGCTTCATTGTTGAGGCAATCGTGTGACGCGGCAGCTCAGCGACGAGTGCGAGGAAGGCGCAGCAGCCCGTTGACCTTGGAGACAAGATCGGCGATGTCGAAGGGCTTGGCGAGAAAATCATTGGCACCGCCGGTCTGCGCTCGATCGCGATCGGCGCGCTCGGCATGAACCGTCAGCATCATGATCGGCATGTCGCTCTGCGCACGGATGCGGCGGCACACTTCCCAGCCGTCCATGATCGGCATACTGCCGTCGAGAACCACCGCGTCTGGTTTGAGCGATAAAGCCCGCTGGAGCGCCTCAAGCCCATTTTCGGCCAAAATGACCTCATGGCCTTCTTCTTCCAACACTTGATGAACCATCATCCGAATCGCAGCGTTATCTTCGGCGACTAAAATGCGCATAGATGCTCCAAGGGGGATATAAGCCCTGGTTAGATTAACTTTATTGTAACAGGCTACACGCAATTGTAGCTTGTTTTGATCACTTCTTAGCGGTACGTTATGCGCGCCACGCCACCTCCATGCGGCTAGATCCGAATCGGACCACGACACACGATCGTACGCAGCTAGGGCGTGAACGGCAGCACGGCGGCGCGATCGACGAGAATGCCGAGCCTGCGCTGATCCTCGGACTCGGGATCGAACTGCTGCGGATCGAACGTCGGCGTGTCGATCGTGATCAAATACTCGGGCGCGGCGGGCGCAGTCAGCCAGTAGTCGCGCCACTCAGCGTCGAGCACCAACTCACGACAGCTGCCATTGACGCAGACGCGGATCGGCACGGGCTGCGCGTTGGGCCACTGCGCCGCCAGCGTCAGATTGATGCGTGTGCCGGTCGCGCTGCCAGTCAAGCGGATCGCGGCGCGCTTATCGGTCCAGCGCACCATGTGCTCCTCGCCGTTGCGCTCCTGCATTTCCGCCGGATGCATGCCCGACACCAGGCCAAAATCCAGCCCATCACCCACCTCGACCACCTCGGGCCGGGGCGGATCGAGATCGGTCCAGGCCCAGTCGAGCATCTGCTGCTCGTCGTTGTAGAAACCCTTGAACGCCTCGCGCGCCTCGTCGTCACGACCGAGCCGCCGCAGCGAGTCGCCGCGCAGCAGATTGACGGTTACATAGGACGGCATCTGAATGTAGGCGTTCTCCAACGCTTTGAGCGCTTCTTCTTGCAGCCCGATCTGCTGATACACCGCGCCCAGCGCCAGCCACACATCGGCTGAGCGAGGATCGGCGTTGTTGGCCTGCTGCAAATGTTTGATCGCCGTGGCCGTGTCATTGCCGTTGAGCGCCCACTGCGCCTGCTGCACATCCCAGGCCCGCCGCAGATTGCGCATCGCCCACTCGCGCGGATAGTAGGTGACGAGCGCGGTCCAGAGCGCGACGACGATGCCGGCCAGATACGCCAGCCGCCGCACGCCGATGCGCGACCATTCGCGGCGCAGCATCAGGATTTGCCAGCCCGCGTAGGGCAAGAGCGCCGGAAAAATAAACTGGCGGTAGCGGCCCTCGCCGTGGGTGAAAAGCACGACGACCAGCAGCGAGAGCACCCAGCCGCCCAGCAAGATCTTGCGACGATCCAGCGGCGCGCAGAGCAAACCCCACAGACTCAGCAGCGCCAGCACCACATACAGCCCGTCGTCGAGCAGCAGCGCCAGAACGAACATATTCAGCGGCACATCTTGATAGTAGGTCGGCAGCAGAAAACGATCTTCGATCGGCTTGATCATCCAGATCGCGTTCCAGTTGGGCCACAGCTTGCGCAGCAGAATCGCCGGATCTTCGCGCAGCCGCTCCAAACCTTTGGCGGTCGCATAGTCGGCACGCGCGGCGGGATTGGGAATCTCCTCCAACACCTTAAAGATCGTCGCCTCGTCTTCGCGCGGCTCGTTGAAGCGCCAGATATTGAACGACAGCCCGGTCTCGACCGGGATTGGCTCGCCATAGGCCAGATAGTTGCGGATCGTCCAGGGCGCGATCACGAGCGCGCAGCACAGGCCAAAGCCAACACCGTAGAGCGTGGCGCGGCGCATGGCTACCGGTCGTGGCTCAGCTCGCATATGTCGATAGACTGTGATGATCAGCCACAGCGCGGCAAAGGGCACCATCGGCATCGGCGACGAGCGCGTGAGAATCGCCAGGCCCATCAGCACACCGGCACCGAGCGCCAGCCACCAGCGCGGACGAGCGGCGCAGCGTAGCAGCAGCAGCAGTGAGCCGGCAAACAGCGCCGTGAAGAGCGTCTCCGACATCCACAGGCTGGCAAACGTAGACAGTGTCAGGAGCAACGCCGAAGAGGCGGCGCTGCTCAAGCCGACGCGCTCGGCCTGTTGAACGCGATCCGGATCAGACTCGCGACCACTCAGGCCAACGTCGCGACCCAGCAGGTAGAAAAGATAGATCGTCGCGATGCTGAGCGCAATGTTGGGCAGCGAGGCCAGCCGGAAATTGTCGAAGAGCCAGAGCGAGCCGGCCAGCCAGAGCGGATACAGCGGAGCGCGCAGCCAATGATAGGTATCGTAGAACCGCCAGCCACGCCCATTGATCAGATCGCGGGCAACCTGCACATACTCAGTCTCGTCGTTGGCCGGCTGATGGAGCGGCGAGCGCCACCAGAGCCAGAGTCGCAGCGCCGCACCAAGGAGGATGATCCCGACCAGCAGCCAGCGATGCCGCCGCTCAGTCGGCCAAAAGAATCGATCGTTCATGGAGCTGTAGCAGTGCCGGTCGTCGCGATCCAGTCGACCTGAACGCCCAGCTCGCGATTGTCGGGACTGGCCCGATCGTAGGCGCGCGGACGAAACGTCGTGGTCGTCAGCGTGAGCGTGGACACGCGGCCCTGGAGCGACTCCGGCACTGCTAAAGTAAAGGTTTGCCAATCACCGCCGACCTCGATCGAGTCCAGCGTCACGCCGTCGAGCGCAACCTGAACGATCGCCGGATCTGCCGCCGGTGGTCGCGGACTGGCAAGCCGTAGATGAATAAACGAACCAAGCGCAAGCCGATGCACCGCCGCCCGCTCACGGGTCCAGCGCGCATCATCGTCTTCCTGCGCCAAATAAAACCCGCCGATCAGACCAAGATCCAGGCCATCGCCCACATCAATGCGCTTCTCGGCGGCTCGATCGAAGGTACGCAGCGACCAGCGCTGAAGATCTTCCAAGGAGTTGGCCTCGAACGCCAGCTCGCGTCGCGCCGCATCGAGATCGCCCTGAGCGCGCAGCTGGTTGCCCAGCAGCAGATGCGCGTACGGATGCGCGGGCAGCACGTCGATCGCTGCCTGCCACCAGCGCTGGGTCTGATCGGGCGGCGCGGCCAAGCCAAGCTGAACCCGCGCCAGCGCCGAGTCGGGATCAAGCGTGAGCGCGGCCTGCGCCTGCTGCCTGGCCTGATCCAGATCGCCTTGTTCGCGGGCCTGCGCCGCCTGCCAGAGATGCAGATGCTTACGCGCCAGCCTTGTGCCTTCGCTCAGATACGAGCGATGCAGCAGGACCAGCGCCAGCGCGACGGCAGCGGTTGCCAGCGCGCCAGCCGCCCGCCAGCCACGCCAGGATCGCCGCCAATCCCAGCCAGCCGCGACCAGCCAGGCGGCGTAGGGCAGCAGCGCGGGATAGATCGGCAGGCGGTAGCGTAGCTCGACATGAAAAAGCAGGCCGGTCAGGAAAACGTAGAGCGCCCACGGCACGATCAGCAGCTTGGTCATGCCGCCGGGGCTGAGCCAGAGGCCGGCGATGCCGCCAAAAAGCAAGAGCAGCCAGAGGCCATCGCCGAGCAGCAGCCGCAGCCAGACTTCCGGCGGCGGCACCCAGATCTCGGGGCGGCTGCGCAGATCGTCAAAGTATTCGAGCGCCACGAATTTCTTGGCCTCGCCCCAGGCTTTGGCCAGGAAGCGGCCCGGATCGGCGGTGATCACGGCGAGACCGTGCGCCATACCCAGCTGCTGACGCGTCCCGCGATCGTCGCCGAGCGCGTAGAGCTGCCGCTTGACTGCCTCACGTCCGGCGGGATCGTTATCCAGCCACAGATTCTCCGCGCCCGTGGTGTCGACAATGATCGGCGTGTCGTAGCGCAGGTAGTTGCGCAGCGTCCACGGGGCAATGACAAGCGCTGAGCCTAGCAACAAAGGAACAAATAAACAAAGGAACAAAGAAGCTAAGCCCCGTTTTGTTCTTTTGTTCTTCTGTTCGCTTGTTCCTTGGTTCTGTAATAGCAGCCAGAGCGCAGCCAGCGGAACGAGCGGAAGGCCAACCGAGCGCAGCAGGCTCAGCAGCCCGATGGCCAGACCGGCAGCCAGCGCCCAGCGCCAGGAGCGAAGCCGCGCGGTGACCAGGATCAGCCAGAAAGCCAGCGTGAGACCGGCGACAAAAAGCGTTTCGGTGAGTAGCTCGGTGGCGTTGGCGGCGAAGGTGTAGCTTAGGGCGGCCAATGCGGCGGCAGTCAGCGCAATGCGGTCGCGGCGCTGGGAGTTGAACCACAGCTCGCGGCTCCACAGCCAGATCAGCCCGATCGTGCCGGTGCTAACCAGCGCCTGAACCAGCCGCACGCGCTGGACCTGCGAGTCGAAGAGCTGAAAGACCACGGCGAGAAAAACCGTGTAGAGCGGCGGTCGCATGAACTGTAGCTCGTGGTAGCCCTTGCCCTGCAACCAGGTTAGCGCTTGATTGAAGTACTCGGTCTCGTCGCCGCCGAGCGGATAGAACTCGTGCCAGCGCCAGACCATCAGCCGCAGACCAAGGCCCAGCAGCAACAAGCCTGGCAGAATCCAAGCTGTCGAGCTTCGTCGCATCGACGCGAGTGAACGTCGCATGTCAACTACCCTTAACCTCACCGCACCCCAAGCTCGGCCCAATCGACCTGTACGCCGAGCAGCCGCAGTTGAAGCCCGACTTGCTGCCGCGCCTGCAAATCGTCGGGGCCGGGAACAAACACCGTCGAGCGCAGATTCACGATCACATCTTCACCGCTAGGCGTGGCCGGCAGCGCGACCGAGACTTCTTGCCACTCTGCGCCAATCTCAAACGTCGTGGGCTCCGCGCCCGCAACGGTGAGCTGGGCCGGCGGATCGACCGGACGACGTACGCGTAATGTCAGCGTTTGCGGCTGTCCCGTGCCCGCGCCGACAAACTTAAGCCGCGCCTGTGGACTCGTCCAGCGAAAGCCATCCTCGAACGGCGTTTTGGAATCGGGCAAAAACTCGCGCTGGAAAAAGCCGTCGACATAGCCCCAATCGAGACCATTGCCCAGATCGATACGATGAGTCGGCGGCGGATTCAGATGATCCCAAGCCCAGCGCGTCGGATTTTGCGGCTCCAGCCGCCGGGCGGCAAACGGATTGCGCGCGGCCTCAAGATCGCCTAGCGAGCGGTAGATCTCACCTTCGAGCAGATAGCGCTGCGGAATCTCGTCCATACTCTGGAGCAAGTCCAGCGCCTGCTGCGTTTCGCCGCGCGCCGCGTAGATCTGCGATTGCAGCAGCGCCAGACAGGTGCGTGGACTACGACGATTTTCCTCGTCATGAAGCTGCTGCGCCTGCTCAAGCCGGCCTTGATCCAGCAGCGCCTCGATCTCGGCACAGCGTCGCGCATCGAACAGCCCCTCGAAACCGCCGATCGTCTCGACAAGCGTCGCCTTATGACCGCCCCAATCTTCGCGCCAGTACACAAACGTCGGGATCAATACCAGCGCGAGGATCGAGGCCAGGCCCAGACCTACCGCACGCCGTGCGGTGCTCGGCCAGATTGCGCGCCACTGCCAGATTCCGCAGGCCGCGTAGATCAAGAGAAAAGGCAGCAGCGGCAGCCGAAAACGATTGATCGCGAAGAAGAGCGGCCCGGTCGCCAGATTGTAAAGCAGCCAGATCAGGATCAGGCCTTTGCCCCTGCGATCCTGTCGTCGCGCCAGACCCAGCATCGCCAGCGGCATTGCCAGCACATACAGCGCATCGTCGAGCAGCAGCCCCAGCAGATGCGGTGCCGGCACCTCGCCAACGCGATAGCCGTTGTAGAGCCGCTCCGCGCCGCCGTAGTTGACCAGCAGCAGATCCACCAGCTCGCGTCCAGTTTTGCGCAGAAAGCCGCCGGGATTTTCGGTAATCCAGGCCAGCGCCGTGCTGTAGGCTAGCTGCTGCCGCTCAGCATGATCGTCGATTGCCTTGAGCGTGCGGTAGATCCCGGCCTCGCAGCGCGTCGCCGTGGGCGCGCACGCCGGATCGGGATCTAGCTCCTGGTGCGCGGCTTGCGCTCCCAGCATGGCGTTGTAGCCACCAGTGGTATCGATCAAGATCAGACCGCTGGCGTTATAAAAGCGCGTGTTGTAGAAGCTCCACGGCAGGATCAAGCCCGACACAATCAGCGTCAGCAGTGCCACGGGAAAGAGCAGCGAGAAGAGGGAGGAGCGGTTCAGGCCCTCACCCCCTAGCCCCCTCTCCCGCTGCCGCAGGCGAGGGGGAAGCGACGAGGTCTGATTTTCCTCTTGTTCTCTGTTCTTTGTTCTTTGTTCTCTAGGTTCTAGGTTCTGGGTTCTAGGTTCTAGCTTTCTTTGTTCTACGAGCACCCACAGCGCGATCAGCGGCAGCGCACCTGCCAGCACGGCCCGCGTCAGCGCGCACAGACCCAGCAGGATCGCGCCGAGAACTAGCCAGCGCATCTGCTGGCGCTGCGCCCACAGTACGAGCGCGAGAAAGGCCGCCAGCAGCAGTGTGATAAACAGCGTTTCGGAGAGCAGCAGGAAGGCGAAGGTGATAAAGCTATAGGTCAGCGCCATCGCCCAGCCAGCCGTGAGCGCCACCTGACGCGATCGCTCCGGCGGCGCGAGCGCAGCACCCAGCCGCATCGTCAGCCAGACCGAGAGCGTGCTGAGCAGCGCCTGGGAAAGGCGGATCGGCCAGAGCGTTTCGGGGCCAAACAGCTTAAGCTGCGTTGCCAGAAACATGACGTAGAGCGGCGGACGCGTCCAGATCCAGCCCTGGAAAAAGCTGAAGCCTCGGCCTTCCGACAGCCATGTCGAGGCCGCGAGATACTCCGCCTCGTCGCTGATAAAGCCGCGATACGGCAGAATCCACCAGGCCAGCAGCCGCAGCCCAAACGCGACAAGCAGAATCAGCGCGACGTGCCACCACAGCGGGCGATGCCTAGCCTCCGACTGACGATCGACCACCGCTAGCGTCCTCCTGAGCTGTCAGCCGCCTGCACCTCGACCTCGCCTAGCACGACAGAGTCGCTATCGACGGGCTGCCGCGTGTTAGTCACGGGCAGGCGCACGCCATCCTCGGGCCGGTACACGCCCAGCCGCAGCACATAGCGGCCAGGCGGTAGCGTCGCGGGCAGGGGCATCGTGCGATCGTCGTGGAACTGCAAGCCGGGCGCATTCCACAGCGTGGTCGGCTGGCCGCCTTCCATCGGACGGCCATCGATCTGTGCTAGCGGCTTGGGATCGTCGGGCGTTGTCAGATGTACAAACACCTGATAGTCGGTGCCTTCCAGCGAGCGCAGTGTTTCCCAGAAGAGCGAGAGCGGCAGCGTGCCGCCGGGCCGAATCCCGGTCTCAAAAGGCGTGAGCGTATAGCCGCGCAGATTGAGCGCATCGCCGAAGCGCGCCGTGACGGAATTTTGGATTGAGCTGGGAAAATTCGGAATATTGTTGCAGTAAAGCCGCACGCCGACATAGCCAGCGTAGGGCGGCGCGCCGCACTGCAGCCGATCGTTGAGATCGCCGTACTGGAACGCCAGCCCGACCAGACCCAGCTCATCGCCTGCTGCGGGCTTATCGATAATTCGGGCGTGATCCGGCGCGATGATCAGCCATGCCCGTTTGCGACTGGCAAGATCGGCAAGAATCTTGGGCTCAAACTCTTTCACATTGAAGCCCTCAGCCCGCCCCAACTCAGGATAGCTCACCGGCTCCGGCAGCGGCTGCTGCGACATACGCGGCGCGTAGTAACGATAAAGCGGCAAAATCGTGTCGGGATAGACCATCACCAGATCGTCGGGATGCACGTGTTGCGCCAGCTCACCGATCGCGCCGCGATAATCTTCTTTGACGATGCTGCCGCTGAACAGACCTTTGTCGCGCAGATACAGCGCCTGGTACGAGGTAATCAGCGCGATGAAGAACAGCAGCAGTGAGCCCAGCGGCAACAGATCGGAAAGCGCACGGCGCAGCTGCCAATCGCGCGACTCGGGCAAACTCCAGCCCAGCGCCAGCAGCCAGAAGGGAAACACGGTCGTCAGGTAGCGCACCTCGAAAGCTTCCTGTACCGTCAGCAGCAGCGCAAACAGCAGCGCCGGAAACGCGCCCAGCGCCAGCACCACGATCGCGCCGTGTCGCTCGCCGCGCCTGAGATCGAACAGCAGTCGCAGCGCACCAGCCAGCGTGAGCAGCCCAAACGGCAGCAGCCAGAGCCGGCGCACCGCTCCCGGCCACTGTCCGGTCGCAAACTGGCCGAAGGTCAGCCAGACCGCCCGAATCGGCCCAACCGCCGCAAACTGACCGCTAGCATTTTGATATTCCAACGAAAAATACAGCGCCGCCACGAGGCCCAGCCCACCAGCGATCGCGCCAGCCAGCACCCAGCGCCGCCAGCGATGCGTGGACGTCAGCGACCAGGCTAGCGCACAGCCGAAGAGCGTAAACACCAGCAGCCGGTGGACGAACGGCGCGATCAGCGCGACAGCCGCGAAGATCAGCCAGCGCCGCCGTGTTCCCTTCCTGATCGCCCGCGTCAACGTCCAGCCGAGCAGAATCGCCGTGAGCAGCGTGAGGCTGTAGGCTTTGACATCCTGCGACTGCCAGATGCCGAAGGGCGAGACCAGCAGCAGCAGCGCCGCCGCGATTCCAAGCGTCCAGCCCCGCAGCTCGCGGCCCAGCAACGCGATCGCCGGAACTGCCAGCGCGCCGGCCAGCGCCGAGGGCAGCCGCAGCGCCCACTCGCCATCGCCGAGCAGCCGCGTATCGATCTTGAGCAGCAGATGAAACAGCGGATACGCCTGTGAGGGCCGAAACAGATCGATCAGCAGGGTGCTCAGCCGGCTGCCCGTCACCTGTGCCCAGGTTGTGCCTTCGTCGAGCCAGAGCGGCTGCGCGTCCAGCCGGTACAGTCGCAGGAAGAGCGCCGCACCAAAAAGCAGCGCCAGCACCAGCCAGCCAATGATCGCCGACGATCGACCTTGAACCAATCCAGTCCCTCCGGTTCTAGGTTCTAGGTTCTGGGCCCTCACCCCCGGCTTCGCCCCCCCCTCTCCCGCTGCGGCAGGCGAGGGGAGATCTGCGGTACCTCTTTGTTCTTTTGTTCTCTTGTTCGTTTGTTCTTTGTTCTCCGCCAGACTCATAGCAGCACAATCTTATCGCGGCCCTGCTGCACATGCCGCGTCGCGTTGCGCGTGTCCACCACCACCGACGCCTGCTCCACGATATGCGCGTAGTCGAAGGCGCGATGGTTGGTGATGATCACCACGCAGTCGGCGCTGCTCAGCAGATCGTCGTTGAGCGGCGTGGTGTGATATTGCTTGTCGTGGTGATCGGAAAAAACCTCGACATGCGGATCGACCGTGACCACCTGCGCGCCCTCAGCTTCCAGCAGCTCCATGATTTTAAAGACCGGCGACTCGCGGTAGTCGTCGATGTCGGGCTTGTAGGCCACGCCCAGCAGCACCACCGTCGATCCATTGATGCTTTTGCGCCGCTTGTTGAGCCCACGCGCGATCAGATTGACGACGTGGTAGGGCATGCCGTTGTTGATATGGCCGGCCAATTCGATAAAGCGCGTGTGAAAGCCGTACTCGCGGGCTTTCCAGCTGAGATAGAAGGGATCGAGCGGGATGCAGTGGCCGCCCAATCCAGGACCCGGCGTGTGCTTCATGAACGCAAACGGCTTGGTCGCGGCGGCGTCCAGGACTTCCCAGATATTGAGATCCATGCGATCGCAGAGCAGCGCCAGCTCATTCACCAGCGCGATATTGACGTTGCGGAAAATATTTTCCACCAGCTTGGTCATCTCAGCTGTACGCGCCGACGAAACCTCGACCACCTGCTGCACGATCTTGCCGTAGAGCGCTTTGGCCAGCTGTGTACACGCATCGGTCACGCCGCCGACCACCTTGGGCGTGTTCTCGACGGTCCAGCCCTGGCTGTTGGTCTGGCCGGGATCGATGCGCTCGGGCGAGAACGCCAGAAAGAAATCCTGGCCCACGGTCAGGCCACGCGCCGCAAAGCGCGGCAGCAATACTTCGTTGGTCGTGCCGGGCCAGGTTGTGCTTTCCAGAACGATCAGCTGGCCGGGCCGCAGCGTGGCCGCGATCGCATCGCCAGCCGTCTCGATGAACGAGATATCGGGCTGGCCGTGCTCATCCAGAGGCGTCGGCACGCAGATGATCACCACATCGCACTCGCCGAGGCGACCAAAATCGGTTGTCCCTGCGAAAAAGCCGGCGGCGACCAGCGGCGCGAGATCTTCCGAGGTCACATCGCCCACGTAGCTCTCGCCGCTCATGATGCGCTCGATGCGCTCCTGGCTGACGTCGAAGCCCAGCACACGAAAGCCGACCCGCGCGGCGCGAGCGGCCAGCGGCAGCCCGACGTAGCCCAGGCCCTCGACGCCGATCAGCACTTCTCGATTGGCGATGCGATCTTGTAAACGAGCAAATTGTTCCATGATACAAACTCTTTATTGAGAACGAACAGCAAAATGCGCCAGCGCTTCCCGATACACGTGCTCGAAGCGCGCCGCGATATGCGACCAGCGCAGCTCTTGCTCGACCCGCCGTCGGGCAGCACGGCCAAGCTCCGCCGCAAACTCGGGCCGATCCAGCAGCTCGATAATCGCTCCTGCCAGCGCCGTGTGGTCGCCCTCGGGCACCAGCAGGCCATGCGTGGCATGATCGATCACCGCAGGAATCCCGGCCACACGGCTGGCGACGATCGGTCGTCCGGCGCTCATCGACTCGAGAATAATGTTCGGCAGCCCGTCGACGTTGCCGCGATGATCGTGGATCGCCGGCACGACTACCAGATCGCCCGCGTTCCAGTAGGCGTTGATCGAAGCGCGATCGACCGGGCCGGGAAACAGCACATTTTCGGCGATGCCCAGCTCACGCGCCTGAGCCTCAAGCGCGTCGCGCAGATCACCGTAGCCGCCCAGCACCAGCACCAGCTTGGGATGCTGCCGCAGCACGGCGGGCAGCGCGTTGAGCAGCACGCTCAAGCCTTTTTTGTAAACCATGCGGCTAACCCAGACCAGCATCGGTCGATCGGGCGCGATGCCAAGCTGCTCGCGGATCGCCGCGCCCGCCTCCGGGGCCGGATAGAACTGCTCGGCGTCGATGCCGTAGGGAATCACGCGCATGCGCTCAGCCGGGCCACCAAGTCGCGCCAGACGCGCCGCCAGATCGCCGGAGCAGGACGTGATACCATCGGCGCGCTGCGCGGCCCAGCGCGCAACCCAGGCCGTC
>JAFAYS010000354.1 GCA_019240175.1 Chloroflexota bacterium
GACGAGGAAGAACTGGTGCTCGATCCGGCCTTGTTTGCGGCGCTGCGCCAGCAGTTCTCGCAGATCGGGCGGGTGGAAGTACAGCTCAAGCGCGGCGATTTCCAGAACGAGATCACGCGCTTCCGCTACGATGTGCTGCTGCATCTCGACGCGGCAGCGCCGGTGCTCGACAGCGAGTGGCTCGACTGGCAGCGCGACCAGCTTAACTCGGAGCGGGTGGACGAGCTGCTGGCGACGCATCAGCCCAACTATCTCGCGATCCGTAATGTGCCCAACGCCCGCGTGCTGGCGGATGTTACGGCGGCCACGCTGCTGGCGCAGGCTGGTGAAGCGTCGACCGTGGCCGAGCTACGTGCGGAGACTGAAGCGCTGCGCGGTAGCGGCGTCGAGCCCGAGGAGCTGTGGCGGATCGGCGAGCGCTGGCTGTATAATGTTGAGGTCACCTGGTCCGGCGCGGGCGATCCTGCCGCCTTTGATGTGGTCTTCCGCCATCACAGCGCGCCCGCCGTGAGCATCGTCGCAGGAGAGTACACGCCGCGCCGGCACTGGAACGAATACGCCAACAATCCGCTGCAGGCCAAGTTCGCGCGCAGTCTGCTGCCTGAGCTGCGGCGCTTCCTCAAAGATCACCTGCCGGACTACATGGTGCCGTCGGCGTTTGTGCTGCTTGAGGCCATGCCGCTCACGCCCAACGCCAAGGTCGATCGCGCCGCGCTGCCCGCGCCGGACAAACTGCGGCCCGAGCTTGAGGGCGCGTATGTCGCACCGAGCACGCCGATCGAGGAGATTCTGGCCGCCATCTGCGCCGATATGTTGGGCTTGGAACGCGTGGGCGTGCATGATAACTTCTTCGATCTCGGCGGCCACTCGCTGCTGGCCACGCAGATCGTTTCGCGAGTGCGCGACGCGCTGCAGGTTGAGCTGCCGCTGCGCGCGCTGTTTGAAGCACCAACCGTTGCCGAACTGGCCGAAACGATTGTACAATCGCAGCTAGAACAGGCCAGCGCCGAAGATCTTGCCGCAACCTGGGCCGAGCTGAGCGATCTTTCGGACGAGGAGATCGCCGCGCTGCTGGCCAGTGAACTCGAAGAATCTTAAATCTAAGGAATACTGTATGAACCGCGAGGACATCAAGACCAAAACCCGCAACTTTATGGCGAAGACGTTTCATGGCGCTGAGATCGCCGATGATCAGGACATTTTCGCGCTGGGCTTTGTCAACTCATTATTTGCTATGCAGCTGGTGATGTTTGTCGAAAACGAGTTCGGCGTAACCGTCGAGGACAACGATCTCGACATCGACAATTTCCGCTCGATCAACGCGATCGCCAATCTCGTCGAGAGCAAACAGTCTTAGCTCTCGTTCACAAGGAGTTCGTCGGCATGAGCCACGCCCCCACTCCCACCACCGACCAAACTGCGACCCAGCCGATCAAGTGTGTTGTCTGGGATCTTGACAATACGCTCTGGCACGGCGTGCTCCTCGAAGACGCACAGGTTGCACTGCGACCGGACGTTGTCGAGGTGATCAAAACGCTGGATAGCCGCGGCATTCTCAACTCGATCGCCAGCCGCAACGATCACGACACAGCGATCGCCAAGCTGGAAGAGCTGGGGCTGAAAGATTATTTCCTGCATCCGCAAATCAACTGGAACTCCAAGGCTGCCTCGATCAAAGAGATTGCCCGGCTGATCAACATTGGCCTCGACACCTTCGCCTTTATCGACGATCAGCCCTTTGAGCGCGAAGAGGTCGCCTTTGTGCTGCCCGAGCTGCGCTGCATCGACGCGGCGGAGCTCGACGGAATTCTCGATCGTCCCGACATGAACCCGCGCTTTATCACCGAGGACTCCCGGCTGCGCCGCCAGATGTATGCCAGCGACATTCAGCGCGACGAGGCGGAAAAAGACTTTGTCGGCTCGAACGAGGAGTTTCTGGCCACGCTCGGCATGCGCTTTACGATCGCCGTGGCCCAGGAAGACGATCTACAGCGCGCCGAGGAGCTGACCGTGCGCACGCATCAGCTTAACACCACCGGCTACACCTACTCCTACGACGAGCTTAACGCCTTCCGCCAGTCGGACACGCACAAGCTGTTCGTCTCCACGCTGGTCGACAAATACGGCACCTATGGCAAGATCGGCCTGGCGCTGGTCGAGTGCGGGGCTGAGATCTGGACGATCAAGCTGCTGCTGATGTCGTGTCGCGTGATGTCGCGCGGCGTCGGCACGATCATGATCAACCACATTTTGCAGCAGGCCAAGCAAGCCGGCGTGCGTCTACAAGCCGAGTTCGTCTCCAACAACCGCAACCGGATGATGTATATCACCTATAAGTTCGGCGGATTTAAAGAGGTCGATCGTAACGGCGAGCTGGTGATCTTTGAAAACGATCTGAGCCAGATTCAGGCATTTCCGCCCTACGTCGAGGTCGAGATCGTGGAGTAATCAGTTCACACTATCAATCGCACACATAAAGCGACCGCCTCAGAAAAATGAGGCGGTCGCTTAGCGTTCGTTGAGGCTAGCCGTGATAGTCGCCGCGCGCCACCGGCGGCACATACGCCTCCAGCTCCTCGTGCGGCAGGTACACCGTCTGCCCGAGCTCCGCAGAGCGATACAGCGCCATCAGCATCTCCATGACCGACACGCCGTCCTCAAAGGTCTCGATCGGGCGCTGGCCGCGCAGAAACGCCTGGACCATATGTCGATTTTCTTCGGTGTAGCCGTAGACGCCGGCCTCGTCCTCAAGCACCGGCATCAGCCCTTGCTCGGCGTTCTGCTTCTCGACCAGATCTTCGCCCTCGCTGCCGGAAACACTGCGCGATAAAAAGACCTTCAGGCCGGTGTTCAATGAGCTGAACTCCATCGCGTACTCGGGACCCAGCAGCTCAAGCTGGATGCGCAGCCCCGGCCCGACGTAGGCCCACGAGGTCGAGGCCTCGATCATCACGCGCTGGCCCTGCTCATCTTCCAGCACCAGCGTGCCGCGCGCAAAGTCCTCGGCTGGCCGGCGGCTATAATCAACCTCCGCGCCCATCATCTGCTTGAGCCGCTCGACATACTCGGGACGCATCCACTTGAGCGTCGCGATCGTGGCGTTGGCGCTGACCAGCTTCAAGCTGCGGCG
>JAFAYS010000389.1 GCA_019240175.1 Chloroflexota bacterium
GCCCGCCCTCGGGATCGTACAGGCTGTGAAAGAGCATGCCCTGCTGCATCGGCGAAAGCGGATAAATATCTTCGAGTTGCTCGATACTCATGAGCGGTTCCTTTTGGCAAACTTCGCGGCAATCGCGCTTAGCTGCTGCTGGTTGAGGTTGGCAAGCGGGAAATCCGAAGGTGTGTAGCTGGCGGCGTCCGGTGTGTGCGCGCCGTTGATGATCGCTTGGAGTGTGCTGACAAAGGTCTGCGCCAGCTGCTCGACGGTCTCGCGGCGATGGATCTGCTCGCTAAAGGTCCAGCCGAACTGCAACTGCCCAGCGGCCACCAGACCATTGATCTCCAGCAGATGGCTGCGGCGGCCTTGCGCGCCATGCACCGACCCGATCGCTTCCGCGACCTGCTTGAGCAGCAGATCCGGCGACGGCGCTTGATCGAACTGGCCGAGGTAGTTGAAGCTGACCTGCGCCTGTGGCAGCGCGGCCATCTGCGCTTTGATCGCGGGATCGGCGAGGTAGCGCAGCAGGCCATAGCTGACGCCGCGCTGCGGAATCCGGCGGATCTGCTCCTTGACGGCCTGTAGCATCGGCCCGATCTTGTCGGTGGCTTCCAGCTCAAGCAGCACGGGATAGATGCTGGTAAACCAGCCGACCGTGCGCGAAACGTCGTGATCCGCGAACAGCGCCTCGCGACCGTGGCCTTCCAGATTCACCAGCAGGCTCTGCGATCCGGTCCAGGTAACGAAAGCCCGCGCCAGCGCCGTCAGCAGCACCTCGTTGATCTGCGTGCGATAGGCCTCGGGCACTTCCGTCAGCAGCTTGCTTGTCTCGTCGACGCTGAGCTTGACGACCACCGTGCGCGCTGAGGACTCGGGATTCTCGCCCTCGGGCAGATCGAGCGGCAGCGGCTTGATGCTCGGCCAGGGCAGATTGAGCCAGTAGGGCAGCGTCGATTGCACGTCAGCCGAGGCCGCATGCTCCGTCAGCCGCTCGGCCCACTGCTTGAACGAGGTTGTCTTGGCCGGCAAAGTCGGCTGCTCGCCGCGCGCCAGCTGATGATAGGCCGTTTGCAGGTCCTCGGCCAGAATGCGCCACGAGACACCGTCGACGGCCAGGTGATGGATGATCAGCAGGAGGCGTCCGGGCGTTTCCGCGCCACAGAAGAAATACGCGACCCTGAGCAGCGGCCCGTCGGCCAGGTTCAGGCTGACCTGCAAGTCGGCGGCAATCGTTTTGATCGCGGCGGGCTGCTCGACAGCGGGCGTTGCCGACAGATCGATCGAGCTGAACCAGTCGTCTTCGGCAGCCGGCGCGTTGATCTGCTGCCAGCCGACCTCGGTCTGCGTAAAGCGCAGACGCAGCGCGTCGTGGTGCTGGACCACCTGCTGGGCGGCCTGCTGGATCAGCGCGGCGTCGAGGTCGGACGGTACCTGGAAAATCATCGCCTGGTTCCAGTGCTGCGGAGCCGGCAGCTGCTGCTCAAAGAACCAGTGCTGAATCGGCGTGAGTGGCAGTTCGCCGCTGATCGCGCCTTGATCGGCCTGGCTGCTGGTTGCTGTGCCGGCTGCCGCCGCCAGCGTCGCGATTGTCTGGTATTGGAAGAGATGACCAGGTGCGAGCCGCAGTCCGGCCTGATTGGCGCGAGCAATGATCTGAATACCGAGGATCGAGTCGCCGCCCAGCGTGAAAAAGTTGTCGTGCACGCCGATCTGCTTGACGCGCAGCACGCTGGTCCAGATCTCGGCCAGCGTTTGCTCCGCCGCCGTGCGTGGCGCGATCAGCGCCTCGGTCGCGCCCATGTCGTCGCGCTCAGGTGCCGGCAGCGCCTTGCGATCGAGCTTGCCGTTGCTGGTGACCGGTAGCGAATCGAGGATCACAAACGCCGACGGCACCATATACTCGGGCAGCTTCTCGCGCACAAAGCGGCGCAGATCGTTGCCCAGGCCCTCGGCCCTCACCCCCGGCCCCTCTCCCATTGCGATAGGAGAGGGGAGACTATCGGTACTGTGTTCTTTGTTCTTTTGTTCCCCGTTCTCTTTCGGCACGATGTAGGCGACCAGCCGCTTGTCGCCGGGCGAGTCTTCACGGGCCAGCACAATTGCGTCGCGCACGGCGGCGTGTGACGAGAGCACCGATTCGATCTCGCCGAGCTCGATGCGGAAGCCGCGAATCTTGACCTGATGGTCGATGCGGCCCAGGAACTCGATCACGCCGTCGGGCCAGAAACGCGCCTGGTCGCCGGTGCGATACAAACGCGCGCCGGTATCACGTGGGTCGGCGGCGAATGGATCGGGGATAAACTTGGTGGCGGTCAGGATCGGGTCGTTGGCGTAGCCGGTCGCCAGACACTCGCCGCCGATGTACAGCTCGCCGGGCACCAGCACCGGACACGGATTCAAATGCGCGTCGAGGACGTAGTAGCGCGCGTTCTGGATCGGCCCGCCGTAGGGGATGCTGACCCACTGCGGATCGACCTCGCCAATCGGGAAGAAATTCGACCAGACCGTGGCCTCGGTCGCGCCGCCAAGGCTGATCACCTGCGCGTTGCCAAAGGTGCCGCGAATCTGATCCGGCAGCGCCACTGGAATCCAGTCGCCGCTGAGGAAGACCAGCCGCAGGTTGTGCGTGCCGCTGTCAGGTGCCGCCGCCAGAAACGGCGCTAGCTGATTCAGCATGGCCGGCGCTGAGTCCCAGAAGCTGATCGGCTCGGAGGCGAGGATCTGGACAAGCTTTTCGGGATCGTGCAGATCGGCGCTGGATACAACGCGGATCGAACCGCCAGCCGCCAGCAGGCCGAAAATATCGTAGACCGACAGATCGAAACACAGCGAGGTGACAAACAGCACACGATCGTCCGGCACAATGCTGTAGGTGCGATTGACCCACTCGATCAGGTTGATCACCGGCTCATGGCGCACCATCACGCCTTTCGGGGTGCCGGTCGAGCCCGAGGTAAAGATTACATAGGCCAGATCGTTGGCGCTGACCGCAACTGACGGATTGGCGATCGACAGATCAGCGATCGCGGCGCGAGTCCAGATCTTCAGCTCCGTCGCATCGAACGGCGAATCGAAGCCGAGCAGCTCGGCGGACTCGTCGGTGTCGAGGCACAGCACATGCGCCAGCGTCGCGACGTCGGGCTGCATGGCGGAGAGCAGCGGCAGCTGCGAGGTTTGGCTGACGACGCAGCGCACCGCGAGATTATTGAAGATCCACTGCACGCGCGCGGCGGGAAAGCTGGTTTCCAGCGGCACATAAGTCGCGCCGGCTTTCAAAATGCCCAGCAGCGCCGGAATCATCAG
>JAFAYS010000403.1 GCA_019240175.1 Chloroflexota bacterium
GCCACCGCCACCGATCACAAAGGGCGGATAGGGCTGCTGCACGGGCTTGGGCTCGCAGCGCGCCTCTTGCAGCTGGTAGAACTGGCCGTCAAAATCAACGATCGGCTGGGTGAAGAGGCGCTTGATGATCTCGCAGGCCTCGCCGAAGCGCTCGATGCGCTCGCCCGCCGGGTAAAGCGGAAGGCCCATGCTGCGATGCTCGTACTCGTTCCAGCCCGCGCCCAATCCCAGATCGAGCCTGCCATTGGCGATCACGTCCAGCGTGGCCGCGGTATGCGCCAGGACCGCCGGGTGGCGGTAGGTGTTACCGGTGACCATCAGGCCCAGGCGGATGCGCTGGGTTTGTGCGGCAAGCGCGGTGAGCATCGTCCAGCCCTCGAAGCACGGGCCGTCGAGGCTGCCGGCGATCGGGTTAAAGTGATCGAACAGCCAGGCGTGCTCAAAGACCGGCGTGGCATCTGCGGCCTGCCAGACTGCCAGCATGGCCGGATACGTGGTGTGCTGAGGCGCAGTCTTGATACCGAAGCTCAATCTGGTCATGATCGTCTCCCACATGTGCAAGCAAGAACATCGTCACATTATGCACGATCATACTGCACTCGTGTGCGGAGGAGCTTAACCCTCATGTGTGAGCGGCACGACGCGAACGCAGCAGGCGCGGTTTTTTCTATGCGAGCGTTATATCGCCCACGTGGCGGCAAGCATCTCGGCTTGATGAATAATCGTGGTGGTGGCCTGCTCTTGTTTATCGGGCGGATAGCCATATCTGCGCAGCACGCGCTTGACGATGGTGCGCAGCCTGGCGCGGATCGAGTCTTTGAGATTCCAGTCGATCGTGGTGTTGGCCCTGACCTGACGCACCAGCTCGCGGGCAATCTCGCGCAGCTGATCGTCGCCGAGGATTTTCACCGCGCTATCGTTGACTTCGAGCGCATCGTAAAAAGCCAGTTCGTCGTCGGACAGGCCAAGCGCATCGCCGCGCTGCTGAGCTGCGCGCATCTCCCTGGCGAGCTCGATCAGCTCAGTCAGCACGCGCGCGGTCTCGATGCTGCGATTTTGGTAGCCGCGCAGCGCCTGCTCAAGCAGCTCCGAAAACCGTTTTGATTGCACCAGGTTTGAGCGCGCATGAACTTTAATCTGATCCTGCAACAAGCGATTGAGCGCCTCGACGGCCAGGTTTTTCTGCGGCAGCGCGTGAACCTCAGCCAGAAATTCGTCCGAAAGGATCGACACATCCGGGCGCTGCAAGCCGGCGGCGGAGAAAATATCGATCACTTCGTCGGCGATGACCGAGCGCGACACAATTTGCCGCACCGCAAGATCCATCTCGGCTGAGGATGGCCCGCCGGCTGGCTCCGTTTTGGCCAGCGCCGCGCGTACCGTTTGAAAGAACGCGACATCGTCACGGATACGCAGCGCAGCTTCGTGCGGGACCGCCAGCGCAAAAGCTTGCGATAGGGCCTGCGTCGCCGCTAGAAAGCGCGCTTTGCCGTCGGGCTGCACAAGCACATGCTCTTGAGCTTCCCGCAGCACCGACAAGCGCTCGGTTGCTGTCCCGATCATAATGCGGCTGTAGTCGAAGCCATGCAGCATAGCCTGGCAGATCTCGAACTTTTCGAGCAGCACGGCGACGGCCTCGTTTTGATCGAGGGCCGTGCTGCCACGCCCACCGCTGGCCGTGTAGGTGCTCATGGCGGCCTTGAGCTGATCGGCGATGCCCAGATAATCGACGATCAAACCGCCGGGCTTATTCCGAAACACGCGGTTGACCCGGGCGATCGCCTGCATCAAGTTGTGGCCGTGCATCGGCTTGTCGATGTACATGGTGTGCAGGCTGGGCGCGTCAAAGCCGGTCAGCCACATGTCGCGCACAATCACGATTTTGAGCGGATCGTTGGGATTTTTGAAGCGCTTGGCGATCCCCTCGCGTCCGGCCTTGGTGCGGATATGCGGTTGCAGCGCGGCATCATCACTGGCCGAGCCGGTGATCACCACTTTGATCGCGCCGGTGTTGTCGTCGTCGCTGTGCCACTCCGGGCGCAGCGTGACCAGCGCCGCGTAGAGCTGAGCCGCGATCCGGCGACTCATCGCCACGATCATGGCCCTGCCCTCGATCGTAGCAAGCCGCGTCTCCCAGTGCTGCACGATATCTTCCGCGACAAGCGCCAAACGCTGCGGCGCGCCGACCATCGCCTCAAGCTGCGCCCACTTGCGCTTGATCTGCTCGCGCTGCCGCTCCTCCGCGCCCTCGGTCACTTCTTCGAACTCGGGATCGATGCGCGGGCGCTGATCCTCTTTGAGCGCCAGCTTGGCCAGGCGGCCCTCGTAGTAGATCGGCACGGTTGCGCCATCTTCGACGGCGCGCTGAATATCATAGATGCTGATGTAGTCGC
>JAFAYS010000545.1 GCA_019240175.1 Chloroflexota bacterium
ATGCGCGCTTTAGTGCTTTCTCCACTAAAGCGCGCGACTGTTTTCAATGCTCTGCATTATATAGCTTTTGGTGCTGAGCACAACGGGTTTTTTCCGCGTAGAATCCGTATGCTCTCCGCTGGCCTTGCGTGGATGCAATTGCTCCCCAGCGCATATGCCGGCTGCTCACTATGCGCCGCGTTTCAGCGAAACTATCGTCCCCTATCGATCGTCTTACAGCGTGGTGCAGAAGCTGGCTGCTAGCGTCGCACAACCTATGCGCGCGCGGAGCTATACCCGTTTAACGTTCGCATTACGTTAATGAATTTACATAAAAGTAGCGAAAAGCAACGAAAGATTAGCGAAAAGAATCGTGCATTTTCGATCAAAGATAGTAGGAGCCCCAGAAAGAGCTAAATCAGGCGTTCGTGATTCACGAGATGCAGCAATCTTCACTGATTGTGACGTATCTTTTCGTCAAAGTCGACGGTTACAAGATTGAGAGTCCGCTACGTCGTTGTTGCGGGTAGGAGCAGAGCGGATGAGTCAGATGTGTACAACCAGCCAATCTCAACGCGCACCCGAAAAGCTGCAATGGCGCAGCTACGTTCGTAAAATTCTGTTTCAAGTTCAGTTCGACTCAAATCTCATGCTGGCGATCGATCGCGTGTTGAATCGCATCATCTACGCGGATACGCAGGCGACGCCGCGCGAGTATTTACACGCCATGAGCCTGGCGATCGCCAGTGAGCAGATGCTCTCAGACATGCTGCCGCATGTTCGGCACGAGGCTGCGGTACGCCAATTTCTGGCTGCGCTTAAACACCGCCTCGAACGCGATCTTGATCTACAATAGCCGCCTCAGTAATCTTCAAGCAAAACCTGGAGCAGAGCGACATGTCCAACCTGGAAAAGCAGGGCGTGGTCGGGACGACTGCGCTGAGCGCTGAGCAGCGCGCTGCGGTCGAGACGTTGCTGGCGGAGTGTAATCAGTTTGAGCAGATCAAGCTGATTCTTGATCTAGAGCCGGCCAACTTTGGGCCTGAGGCGACACCGGAAAACGTCGATCAATTTCTAGCCTACGATCAGGGCAAGATCGTTGGCTTTGCACGGCTGGACGGCTGGTCGCAGCCCGAGCTGTGCGGCGTGGTCGCTCCCGATCAGCGGCGCAAGGGCGTCGGGCGCTCGCTGCTGGCGTCGGTGCGCGACGAGTGCCGGCGGCGCGGCGTTGAGCAGATGCTGCTGGTCTGCGACGAAGCCGGCGCGTCGGGCAAAGCGTTTGCCGCAGCAGTCGGCGCGGATCTCAACTATGCCGAGTATCGCATGCAGCTCGACCCAACGGCGATCGATCGGTCGCGGCCACGCTTCCCGACGCTGCGGCTCCAGCCGGCCACGGCGGACGATATCGAGCTGGTAGCGCACATCCAGGCGACGGCCTTCGGCGATCCCGAGGACGAGGTTCGCCCATATGTGATCAAGCGCTTCCACCAGCCGGAGCGCCAGTATTTGATCGGCCTGCTCGACGATCAGCCGGTCGGTATTTTGCGGCTGGGCCGCTACCAGCACGAGGCCGATATTACTGCGTTCGGCGTGCTGCCCGAGTATCAGGGCCGCGGCTATGGTCGTCAGATGCTGCTCGACGCGATCGATCTGCTGCTGGCGGAAAACTGGGCGCAGATCATGATCGACGTCGTGATCGAAAATCGTAACGCGCTGCGGCTGTACCAATCGTGCGGCTTTCGCGAGGTCACGACCTACAGCTTTTACAACCTCGGCGCGTGATGCGATAACAAGCCCGTGTCAGCTTCCCCCACTGTTTTTTTCCAGCCACGAATACATAGCAGCGCCACTTCAGATCCGCCCCGGATCGATGCGTGGCGCTGGTGGCATTAAATCTGCTCCCGATCTACGCTATACATACCAACCAAGCGTTGAAAGGAGCATACCGTGTCTTCACACGAGCAAGCAGACTCACAGAACACCAACCCGAATCGTGACGTCGACGCCGAGGCGATCGATCTGGGCGACGATGTGAATCGTACGGCGGGCAACCAGAATACCGCGCTTGATGCCCATCCAGCCAGCGGCCTGGAAGGCAAGATCGATGCGGGCACGACCGACCTGGGCGACGATGTGCATCGCACGGCGGGCAATCAAGACAGCACGCTGGGTGCCGATGCCGATTCCAGCCTTGAGGGCGGCATTGACGCAGGTTTAACTGATCTGGGCGACGATGTGCATCGCACGGCCTGAGATCGGAACGAATCACGCCCAAGCGAACCTGGCACGTCATTTGCTATTAGGCGCGCCTTCGTCTGAAGCTGCATAGCGGTTGCAGTGAAGCTAAGGAGGAGGAACGCATGAAACGGCAATTACTGAGCTGGATTCTGTGTGGCGTGCTGGCGCTGGGCGCACTCACCGCCTGTGGTGACACCAGCGGCACAGGTGGCACGGGCGGCACAACCGGGACCGGCGGCGATACCGGCACCGGTGGCACAACCGGCGGCGATACTGGAACCGGCGGCACAACTGGCGGCGATACCGGCGCATCTCCTTCAGCGTCGCCGTAAGCTGGAACGCGGCGATAGCCCAACACTGACAGCCTTTTTTCCGAGTGGTCAAGCTCAGAGTCCGCTTGATCGCTCGGAAACCACGTACTGGCTGATCGCTAGATTGGCGCAACCCTCTGGCCTGCATTTTGCTGATCGATTCCAGCGCTGAGTCAGCCCGGCAGGGCAGCAGCGTCGCTGACCATGAAAGGCAAAGGATATGGAAACCCACGGCATCTCCATCCGATCGATTCGCGCGCTGCGCGGTCCTAACATTCATGCCTATATGCCGGTTCTCCAGATTACCCTTGACATCGGGCCATATGAAGATCGGCCAAGTACCGCGTTTCCTGGCTGTGTCGAGCGCCTCACCGCGTGGCTACCCGGACTCACAAAACACGAGTGTAGCGTTGGCCGTCCGGGCGGCTTTGTCGAGCGCCTCAAGCGCGGAACCTATCTCGGGCATATCTGTGAACATATTGCGCTTGAGCTACAAAATCTGATGGGCTTTAACGTGGCCTTTGGTCGCGCCCGTGGCACCGACGAGCGCGGCGTGTACACCGTGGTCATCGCGTATAAAGAAGAGGAGCCGGCCCGCGCGGCGTTTGACACGGCGCTGCGGCTGACGCTGGCGGCGCTCCACGACGAGCCGTTTGAGATCCAGGCCGAGCTTGATCGGCTGCTGAGCATGGCCGACGAGTACCGCTTCGGGCCCAGCACCGCCGCGATTGTGGCCGCTGCCGAGGCGCGCGATATTCCGATCCTGCGCGTTACGCCCAAGATGAGTCTGGTGCAGCTGGGCTACGGCAAATACCAGAAGCGCATTCAAGCCTCGGAAACCTCAGGCACCAGCGCGATCGCGGTCGACATGTGCCAGGATAAATCGCTGACCAATCACATGCTGCGCGCGGTCGGCGTGCCCGTGCCCGATGGCCGGGTCGTGACTTCGGCGGATGATGCCTGGGCCGCTGCCGAAGCGATCGGTATGCCCGTGGTGGTCAAGCCTGCGGCTGGCAATCAGGGCAAGGGCGTGAGCGTCAATCTCACCACCGAGGCCGAGGTCGGCTCGGCCTACGCGATCGCGCGCCGCTACAGCCACGAGGTGCTGGTCGAGCGCATGATCACCGGCGACGACTACCGGCTGCTGGTGGTCAACGGCGAACTGGTCGCGGCCTCCCGTCGCGATCCCGCGCAGGTTGTCGGCGACGGCAACCACACGATCGCGGAGCTGGTCGAGCAGCTCAATCAAGACCCGAGGCGGCGGCCCGGCCACAGCAGCACGCTGACACGCATCGTGGTCGATGCATCGGTCGAGCTGGTGCTTGAGCAGCAAGGCCTCGCGCTTGACGACGTGCCCGAGGTCGGAACGATCGTTAAGCTGCGCACCAACTGCAACCTATCAACCGGCGGCACTGCAACCGACGTGACCGACGAAGTGCATCCGAGCAACGCGCGCATGGCGCGACTGGCGGCGCAGATCATGGGCCTGGACGTCGCCGGGATCGACGTGCTCTGCGGCGACATCAGCCGTCCGCTCGGCGAGCAAAACGGCGCGATCGTCGAGGTTAATGCCGCGCCTGGCCTGCGCATGCATCTGCATCCAGCTCAGGGCCAATCCCGCGACGTGGGCCGCCCGATTGTCGAGATGCTGTATCCCAAGAACGCGCCGTCACGCATCCCGATCATCGCCGTCACCGGCACGAACGGCAAAACCACCGTCACGCGCCTGATCAGCCATATGTACGAGACTGCACGCTGGGTAGTCGGCATGACCTGCACCGAGGGCACCTACATCGATAAAGAGCGCATTATGCAGGGCGACTGCTCAGGGCCACGCAGCGCCCGCGCGGTCTTACTGCATCCACGCGTCGAGGTGGCGATATTGGAAACGGCGCGCGGCGGCATTTTGCGCGAAGGCCTGGCCTTCGACGCGTGCAGCGTGGGCGTCGTCACCAACATTAGCGCGGATCATCTGGGCCTGGGCGGCATCAATACGCTAGCCGATCTGGCGCGCGTCAAGCAGGTCGTGGTGGAGGCCGTGAGTCGCAACGGCGCTGCGGTGCTGAACGCCGACGATCCGCTGGTGGCTGAGATGGCCGCCGCGACCGACGCCGATGTGGTGTATTTCAGCGCCAGGCCGCACCAGCATGTGATCATGGCGCATCTGGCCGAGAACGGTCGTGCGGTGCTGGTCGATGGCGACTCGATCGTGCTGGCGACTGGCGATGAGCGCATCGAGCTGATGGATCTGGATCGCGTGGCGTTTACGGCTGGCGGTAGGATCTGCTTCCAGGTGCAGAACGCGCTGGCGGCGACGGCGGCAGCCTGGGCGGCAGGCCTCAACCCGGCGTTGATCGCGCGGGCGCTGTCGACCTTCACCACCGATGTTGGCATGACGCCCGGTCGCTTCAACGTCAGCGAAGTCCACGGCGTCGAGCTGATTCTGGATTACGGCCACAATCCAGCGGCGATCCAGGCGCTTGGCTCGGCGGTGCAAGGCCTGGGTCAGCGGCGAACCGTGCTGGCACTGGCGCTGCCCGGCGATCGCCGCGACGAAGATCTTATGGCCTCGGTCGATGCGACGATTCCGTTCGCTGATGCCTACGTGCTCTACGAGCTGAACAATCTGCGTGGTCGGGCGGTGGACGAGGTGCGCACGCTGATGCACAGCCGTATTCCGCAGGGCACGCCCTGTGAGCAGGCGACCGATCAGCAGGACGCGCTGCTCAAAGCCTGGCAGAGCTGTCAGCCCGGCGATCGACTGGTGTTTATTATCGACGAGGT
>JAFAYS010000816.1 GCA_019240175.1 Chloroflexota bacterium
CGAGGCACCGATCACGATCACGCGATTGGCACCGCCCAGTGAGCTGATGCGCGGTGTGGCTGGCGCTTTGTTGGCGGGTGTGGTGACCGGCGCTACAGGTGCTGGCTGCGTCGCAATCACCGGCGGCTTAGGCTCTGCTGTGGTGTGTGGCAGCGCGCCGAGCGGACGAGAGCCGCGCAGCCGTCGGGCTGTGTCGCTGCTGCCGAGTGGCCGCGAGCCGTAGAGTCGCCGGGCGGTTTCGCTGTTAGCCAGCGAGCGTGAGCCCCGCGATCGGCGCAGCATATCGGTTGACAATGGCCGTGAGCCACGCGCGCGCTGCTGAGCGATGCTTTCGCCGCTGATCGTGCTGGGCGTGTCCTGCGGCGTGCGTCGTCGTCCGCGCAGATGCGTCACCACGCGCACTCGCGACAAGATCTTGATGCGTTTGATCAAGCCGGCGCGCGCCTTCTCCAAGCCACCCGGATCGCTGCTGGATGGTTTTTCCATGACGTCGAGCGCGCCCAGGCCCAGCATACGAAAGGTAATATCGATATCGAAGCGTGACAGCGAGGCCGTGAGCACGAGGATCGGCGTGGGATAGTAGGCCATGATATGCTCGGTAGTTTGCAGGCCATCCATCACCGGCATACGCACGTCCATCGTAATCACATCGGGGCGCAGCGTCGCCACCTGCTCAATCGCAGCCTGCCCATCCCGCGCTGTGCCGACCACCTCGATCTCAGGATCAGAGGTGAGCAGCGATGTGAGCGCTCGGCGCATCAGCGCTGAATCATCAACAATCAAGACACGGATCGGCATAGCGGTTGCGAAACTCCGAGCGACGAATGGAAGAACCTAGAACCCAGAACCTAGAACCTAGATCTCTTAGGTTCTGGATTATTGATTCTCTGTTCTTTCGTTGGTTCTGTATTTTTGGTTCTCTAGTTCTCTGGTTAGGTTTTAGGTTCTCTGGTTTTCTCGTTAGGTTCTAGGTTTTCTGCGTTCTCTCGTTAGGTTCTAGGTTCTCTGGTTTTCTCGTTAGGTTCTAGGTTTTCTGCGTTTTCTCGTTAGGTTCTAGGTTCTAAGTTCTAGGTTCTACTTAGACTCCCAGCAGCACCTTGACGCGGTTGGGCAGGTCCAGAAGATCCAGATCTTTGTTGAGATAATCGTCGACGCCCGCCTCGAAGCCGGCACGCCGGTCGTCCATCGAGGTCAGCATGATAATCGGCAGGTCTTCCATCGCTGGCTGCTCGCGCAGGCGGCGGCAAACCTCGTAGCCGTCGATGCCCGGCATCTGCACATCCAGCACGATCAGATCGGGCATGACATCCCGGACTCGGCTAAGGCCATCCTCGCCGCTATGTGCTACCTGGACTTCGTAGCCGTACATTTCAAGCCGCATTTTGACAATGTCGGTTACAAGCCTGCTATCGTCGACGATCAGAATGGTTGCGCTCATGCAAACCTCCAGCATGCGATCAGAGCCGCATCGCA
The DNA here is from genome assembly GCA_019240175.1 of Chloroflexota bacterium. GTDB lineage: Bacteria > Chloroflexota > Chloroflexia > Chloroflexales > Kallotenuaceae > LB3-1. The sequence continues at coordinate 1,474 of JAFAYS010000816.1, forward strand.
TGCGCTAGCTATCACTTGGTCGCTTGACTGTCTATGTGTGCGGCGTGGACGATCGTTGTGTTCACGCGTTCGTGACTGTTGTGCAGCATACGAGAATCTCTGGGGCGTCGGTATAGTCCTGCGTCCCAAACCGCAAGCGCCGTTTGATAGACATGAAAAAGGACGGCAATCATGGCCCGGTGCCGAGCAGATCGCGCACGGCGCTCAGCAGATTCGACTGGTCGAACTGCGATTTAACGATGTAGGCCTGCGCGCCTGCGACAATGCCCTGGCGCTTGTGCTCGTCCGAGTGCAGGCTGGTCACGATGATCACCGGAATGTGTGTCAGCTCGGGATCGGAGCGGATGCTTGAGGTCAGGCCGAAGCCGTCCAGCCGCGGCATCTCGACATCGCTGACCACCAGATCGAACTGGTTGTCGGCGCGCAATTTGTCGAGCGCATCCTGGCCGTCGACGGCGGTGGTGACGTTATAGCCCGCCGACTGCAGGATCGAGCGCAGCAGCTCACGCGTTGTGAACGAGTCGTCGGTGATCAGCAGCCGGTGTGATCGCATGGCTGGCTTGGCCGTCATGCGCGTTGCGCGGGCCCGGCGGGTGCGGTTGATCAAGCCTTGAGCGCTCAGCACCACCGCCAGCGAGCCGTTGGGCAGCGGCGCGATGCCGGAGACCAGCGGATGATCCGGAAAGAGCGGCCCCAGCGGCTTGACCACGACTTCGCGCTCGTCGACCATGCGATCGACCAGCATCGCGATTGGACGTGAGGCACCCAGCAGAATCGCGTGGTCGCGCGCCAGTGTGCCGGTATCCTGCGGCAGATCCAGCAGATCCGACAGCGAGACCAGCGGCACCATTTTGCCGTCGATCTTGAGCAGTGGCTGCCCCTCGACGCGATGAATCTCTTCACGATCCAGCCGCAGCAGGCTCTGGCAGCTGCGCGACGGCAATGCCCAGAGCTGGTTGCCGGCCTCGACCAGCAGCACCTGCGAGGTCATCAGCGAGACCGGCAGCACCAGCGCGATCGTAGAGCCGCGTCCCAGCTCGCTCTCGACGATCACCTGGCCGCCGAGCTCGACCATTCGTGAGCGCACCACGTCCATGCCGACGCCGCGCCCCGAAACGTCGGTAATGATCGGACTCATCGAGAAGCCGGGCATAAAGATGATATCCAGCGCCTCGACGTCGTTGAGTAGCGCCGCCGACTGCTCGTCGATCAGCCCTTTGCGCACAGCCGCCGCGCGCAGCTTGGCCGGGTCCATGCCGCGTCCGTCGTCACTCACCGCAATGCGGATCTGGCCATGCTCGGCGGTTGCAGCCACCGTCACGCGGCCCGTCGGCGATTTGCCGGCAGCCACGCGCTCTTCGACGGATTCCAGGCCATGATCCAGCGCGTTGCGGACCATATGCAGCAGCGGGTCGCTGAGCGCGTCGAGCACCTTTCGATCGGCCTCGGTTTCTTCGCCGCCCAGCTCAAGCTCGACCTGCTTGTTCAGGCTGCGAGCCAGCTCACGGATCGCGCGCGGCAGCGTAGCGAAGATCGTTGCGACCGGCACCAGCCGCGCCGCGAAGACCTCGGCCTCAAGCTCGTCGATCAGCAGCGTTTGCGCCGCCGAGCGGCGCGTGTAGGCGTCGTGCTGCGTACGCACAATCTGGCTCAGTTCGCTTTCGCGCACCTGAAGCTCATTCAGCCGATGCGTCACGCTTTGGCGCTGCGAGGGCGACATCCGCACGTGGCGCAGCTCGCCTTCGAGCACTTGCAGTGTGCGCTGCTGCTGCGCGATCAGCATGGTCAGCGTTTGCAGGCTTTGCAGATGTAAGCTGTCTTCTTGCTGGCCTACCATTAGCTCGCCGGCCACCGCCAGCAGCCGATCCAGGCGATCCACACGCACACGGACCGTCGCGCGCTGCACACGCGGATTCGGCGCGGATGCTACAGGTGCAGCTGGTGCTTGCGTGACCGCGACGGACGTGTGATCCGTGCCGTTGCCGTTGGTTGGTGCGATCGCGACGGGCGTGTGATCCGTGCCGTTGCCGTTCGTTGGCGCAGTCGGCGGATGATCGCTGCCGTTGGTTGGCGCTGGCGGTGCTGCCTCGATCACGATCGATTCTGCGACCGCCTCGACGGGCACGGGTGTGTCGCCTGGTGGATCGAGATCGGGCGTAGGTTCGGGGAGCGGATCTTCGCCGCTGGCGGCCTGCTCAAGCTGCGCGATCAGAACGCTGGTGTCGAGATCCAGGCTGCGCTGCTCACTGGCGGCGATCGCCAAAGCTTGCATCGCGTCGTTGGCCTGGAGCAGCAGATCGTTGAGCGTGGGCGTGATCAACAGCGTGCCCGCGCGGAGTGCGCCCAGCAAGCTTTCCATGGCGTGGGCGACATTGGCTGCCGCCGCGAAGCCCAGCAGTCGCGCCGAGCCTTTGACGGTATGCGCGGCGCGAAAGACCCCATCGATCATCGCGCGATCGGTGGGGTTGCTCTCAAGCGCCAACAAACCTTCCGCAATCACACGGACATTGTCGACGGTTTCTTCGCGAAATTGTGCGTAGAACGCGCTGAGGTCCATAGGCGAAAGAACAAAGAGCAAAGAACAAAGAACAAAGAATATAAAACGTATAATCTATGCTCTGTTCTTTACACTTTAGATCCTGTTGCTAAACCGAAAATCAGTAATAGAGTGTCGAATATCTGTTTGTAGTTCTTTTATCCTGCGCTCAGGA
>JAFAYS010000853.1 GCA_019240175.1 Chloroflexota bacterium
ATGAAGCGGCTGCTCTCGGGCTGGCCCAGCGTGACAATCTGGCGGTAGCCGGGAACAACATACTGCATGTACGGTCCCTGCATATCGTAGGGCGCGACGTTGACAGTGCTGGAGTCGCCGCCGTTGGCAATGCTGCGGTTGAAGATCCGGCTGAGCGGATACACCGACTCAAAGGGCTGATGCGTGAAGACCGTCAGATGCAGCCGGTCCCAGCGCCAGCTCTGCATATCCGCGCCGAGCGTCGTTTGCAGCTCCTCGAGGGCGGCCTGAAGCTCGGTTTGCAGCACGGCGGCGCAGCTTTCGGCGGCGGGCGTCGTCACTACGTCGCACCAGGCGCTGTCGACGTCGGGCAGCACGCGCTCTAAGTAGCGGCTGGTAAACGTGAAGCGCCACTCGTAGCTCCAAAGCAGCTGCTCGCCCAGATCGTCGCCGGCCAGCGCGCGCGGCAACCGGCGCGACCAGGCCGCAAAGATCGTCGCGGCCACGCTGTCGCCACGGGTATTGCCGTCCCAGGCGCGCAACAGATCGAGCGCCTGACCCTGCTGATCGTTGGCGGGCTGCGTGCGCTCCAACAGATGCGGCAGAATCGCGCGCGCAAACAGCGATGTTGTATCGGCCTGGATCGCGGCGTGATCTTCGGGGCTGAGCTGTGGCTTCGCCTGGATCAGCTCGGTAATGCGCTGCGTGCGGTAGGGCGGTGCCCACTCCTGGCCCAGAAACGGCCCGTCAGCGCTGCCAATCGGCTGCTGATTGGCGGTGACGATAAAGCCTTCGGGCGGATTGTAGCGCTGCGGCAATTCCTCGAAAGGCACCCAGCCGTTCCAATCGTACGCGCCCGACCAGCCCTCAGCCGGCAGCGCGCCGTCGCCGCTGGCGCGGATCGGAAAGTGGCCTGGCAGGTAGTAGCCGATGTTGCCGGCAGTGTCGGCGTAGACAAAGTTTTGCGCGGGCGCGGAGTAGAGCCGCAGCGCGGCTTTGAACTCGTCCCAGCTGCGCGCGTCGTTGATGCGCATAAACGCAGTGATCGTGTGATCCTCGGCGTCCAGCGCGGTCCAGCGAAAGGCCAGCGGCTCCGGGTAGCTTTGGCGATCTTCGGCGGGCAGCTCCTGCTCATTGGCGATCAGCGCGTCGGAGACCAGCGGGCCGTGACGCGAGATGCGCACCGCCTGCTGGATATCGGGCTGGCCGTTGACCTTGATCGTTTCGGTGAGCACTTGCAGTGGCTCCATCGCGCCACGAAACTCGGCCAGCTGCCCGGTCGGATCGAGACGCTCACGAAACAGATCCTGCACATCGCCATGCGCATTCGTCACGCCCCAGGCGATCGACTGGTTGCTGCCGACGACGATGCCCGGCAGGCCCGGCACCGACGCGCCGATCACGTCGGTTTCGCCGTACACGAGATGCGCCAGATACCAGGTCGAGGGCAGACGCGAGCCCAGGTGCGGATCGTTGGCCAGCACCGGGCGGCCAGTCGTGCTGCGTGCGCCGGAGACTACCCAGTTGTTCGATCCCAGACTGTCGCGGCTGGCAGTCGTCTCGCCCAGCAGCCCGCGAATCTGCTCGCCAACTTCCGCGAGTCCTGAATAGTCCGAGGCGCTGAGATCGGGCTGCACCACGCTGGGATCGTCCTCGGCGTAGGGCGCGAGCAGCTCATTGGCCCGCTCCGCGCCCAGCTTGCGCACAATATTGGTGCGCGCCAGCTCGACGTCGAAGTTGTTGCCCAGATCCCAGGCCATCATCTTGACCCACACCAGCACGTCGGGGCCGGTCCACGGCTCCGGGCTGACGCGCAGAATCGTGAACTCGGGCGGCAATCCGCTGCCACGGTGCGTCTCGATAAAGCTGTTCACGCCGCTGACGTAGGCTTCGACGCCCTGGCGGCTGTCGGCGTCAAGCGTTTGCCAGGCGCTCTGCGCGGCGCGGTAGGTGCCGATCGTGCGCAAAAAGCGGTCCGGCCCGATCGTCTGAGCGCCAAAAATCTCGGAAAGCCGGCCCTGGCCGGTGCGGCGCTGAAACTCCATCTGCCACAGCCGATCTTGAGCATGAACGTAGCCTAGCGCAAAAAGCGCGTCGGGCTTGTTTTGGGCGTAAATATGCGGGATCGCATCAACATCGCGGATGATCTCGACCGGCGACGACAGCCCGGCCAGCGTGATCCGTCCGCTCGTCTGGGGCAGCGATTGGCGGAAATACAGGTAGCCACCAGCACTGCCGACGATCAGAAGCACCAGCAGTAGGATCAATAAACGGACGCCAATCTTCACCAGCCGGCGTCTCCGAGCTTGCCACATAATCGCGTCGTTTCCTTCTACGTGCTTGCCGCGGGCGCGGCGGGCTATTCTACCATCGCGGATCAGCGCCGGTCAAAGGATGCAGGTCCCCGATTCATCCCTGGTCTGGCGTGGTTGTTGGCGGTTGCCGAACGTTAAAAAATTTGACAACTAAAGCGGCTATTTCTATAATGAGCGTGCCTGGCCTGTACACTACATTTCTTCAATACCCCGTTATATGTCCACAAACCACATCCGGTGCGTTTCCTAGGGTGCGGTTCCACGTGCGTACTTGGCCTGATTACTGTGTCCAGAGCACATGTTTGGAGAGCGTGATGCAGTTAGTCATAGCCATGACAAAGCAGGGCCGAGCACGGCAGTGTGAACTATGTCGGTAGGCGCGGAGCAGGTAGCCACGCTGGTCGATCTGCTGCGCTGGCGTGCGAGCCTACAGCCCGAGCAGATCGCGTTTACGCTGCTGCAAAGCGGCGCTGCCAGCCCGACCGCGCTGGGTTACGCCGAGCTGGATCGCCAGGCCCGTGCGATCGCGGCGCTGCTGCAACAGGCGGGCGCGACCGGCCAGCGCGCGATGCTGTTGTACCCGCCCGGCCACAGCTACATCGCGGCCTTGTTTGGCTGCTTGTACGCCGGAGTCGTCGCGGTGCCGGCCTATCCGCCGCGTGCCAACCGACCCATGCCGCGCCTCCAATCGATCGTCGCGGATGCTCACGCCGCGTTTGCGCTGACCACCGACGATATTTTTGCCGGCCTGGAAGCGCGTCTCGCCCAGACGCCGGATCTGGCCGCGCTGCGCTGGCTGACCACCGATCGCTGCGATCCCGCGCTGGCAGATACCTGGACCGCGCCCACAATCGAGAGCGAATCGCTGGCGCTGCTGCAATATACCTCCGGCTCGACGGCAGCGCCCAAAGGCGTGATGCTCAGCCACGCGAACCTGCTCGGGAATCTGGCGCTGATTCAGCAGTGCTTCGAAACCGACGTCGAGTCGCGCGGCGTCTTTTGGCTGCCGCCGTACCACGATATGGGCCTGATCGGCGGGATTTTGCAGCCGCTCTACTGTGGCGGCACGGCCACGCTGATGTCGCCGCTGGCCTTCTTGCAGCGTCCGATCCGCTGGCTGGAAACGATCTCCGAGACCAGGGCTACGATCAGCGGCGCGCCCAACTTCGCCTACGATCTGTGTATCGCCAAAACTACGCCCGAGCAGCGCGCCCATCTGGATCTGAGCAGCTGGCAGCTGGCCTTTACCGGCGCGGAGCCGGTGCGCGCCGCGACGCTGGATCGCTTCGCCACGACGTTTGCGGCGGCTGGCTTTCGGCGCGAAGCCTTTTATCCCTGCTATGGCCTAGCCGAAGCGACGCTGCTGGTCACCGGTGGTCGCAAGGACGCCGCGCCGGTTGTGCGGACATTTGCCGCCGACGCGCTGGCCGAGCATCGTGTGGTGGTCGCGGCTGAGGGGACCGAGGATCGACGTGAACTGGTGGGCTGCGGCTCGATCACGGCCACGCAGCAGCTCGCGATCGTCGATCCCGAGCGAATGACGCCGCTGCCAGCGAACTGGATTGGTGAGATCTGGGTGGCTGGGCCGAGTATCGCGCAGGGCTACTGGAATAACGCCGCGCTGACGCAGCAGACGTTTGGCGCGCATCTAGCCGACAGCGGCGCGGGGCCGTTTCTACGCACCGGCGATCTCGGCTTCTTGCAGGGCAGCGAGCTCTTCGTCACCGGTCGCATCAAAGATCTGATCATTATTCGCGGACGCAACCATTATCCGCAGGACATCGAGCTAGTCGTCGAGCAGAGCTACAGCGCGCTACGGCCCGGCAGCGGCGCGGCGGTGAGCGTCGAGGTTGCCGGCGACGAGCGGCTGGTGATCATCCAGGAGATCGAGCGCGCGCACTACAGCGCGGATCTCACCGCCGTGATCGAGCGGATACGGCAGGCGCTGGCCGAGCAGCAGGAGCTACAAGCGTATGCGGTCGTGCTGATCAAGGCCGGAACGCTGCCGCGCACGTCCAGCGGCAAGGTCCAGCGCCATGCCTGCCGCGCGGATTTTCTGGCCGATCGGCTGCAAACGGTGGCGGCCTGGCGTGAGGAGTCGCGCGCCGAGACGGCTGCCGAGGCTACATCAATTGTTGCCGCGCCCAGCGAGAGCCTGGACGTATCCGAGGCGGCGATCGCCGGATGGCTGGCCCGACGTTTTGCCGCGACGCTCAAGCTGGAAACGATCGCGCCCGATCGTCCGGTGGCGAGCTACGGCATCGACTCGCTGTCGGCGGTGGAGCTGGCGCACGCGGCTGAGGAGCAGTTTGGCGTGGCGCTGTCGCTTGAGGCGCTGCTGCAAGGCGCGACGATCGCGGAGCTAGCAGCGCAGATCGCGGCGCTCAGCGGCTCCGAGCCGGCGCAAACCGCAGTCGAGTCGGTGCGTGATCGCGGCCTGGATCAGCCGCTCTCGGCTGGTCAGCGGGCGCTGTGGTTTCTGCAGCAGCTCGCGCCGGAAAGCACGGCCTATCACATCAGCGCCGCGCTGCGCGTGCGCTCCGGCTTTGACGAGGCCGCGCTGCGCGACACGCTGCATACGCTGGCGCTGCGTCACGAGTCGCTGCGCACGAGCTTTCCCGCCGTCGAGGGCTTGCCGGTGGGGCGCATCCATGAGCAGCCACAGGTGCCGCTGACGGTGGTCGATGCCGCCGGCTGGACTGCCGAGCAGCTCACGGAGCGGATCAGCGCCGCCACACAGCAGCCCTTTGATCTTCAGCACGGCCCGCTCTGGCGCGTGCAGATCTTCGGGCAGTCGCCGGCTGAGCAGATTTTGCTGCTGGTGATCCACCATATCATCGCCGATTTCTGGTCGCTGACGGTGCTGGCGCGTGAGTTCGATCTGCTCTACCCGCAGCTGCGCGCCGGATCGAGCGAGCCAGCAGACGGCCTGCTGCCGCCCGCCGCGATGCAGTACGCCGACTATGTGCGCTGGCAGGAAACCTGGCTCACCAGCGCCGAAGGCGAGCAGTCCTGGGACTACTGGCGGCGACAGCTAGCCGAGCCGCTGCCGGTGCTGGATCTGCCGACCGATTATCCGCGTCCCGCCGCGCAGACGTACGCGGGAAACACCTACCCGTTCGATGTGCCGGCGGCGCTGGCCGCCGAGCTTCGATCGCTGAGCGCGGCGCAGGGCACGACGCTGTATATGACGCTGCTGACGGCGCTGTACGTGGTGCTGGGCGCGTACACTGGCCAGCGCGATCTGCTGGTGGGCTCACCGATGACGGGTCGGCGGCGGGCGCGGCTGGCGCAGGTCGTCGGCTACCTGACAAATCCGGTGGTGCTGCGCGTCGATTTGGATCAGGCGGCGAGCTTCACGGCGCTGCTGGCGCAGGTGCGCGAGGTGGTGCTGGCGGCCAGCGCGCAGCAAGAGTTTCCGTTCGCGGCCCTGGTCGATCGGCTACAGCCTGAGCGCGATCCCAGCCGATCGCCGCTGTTCCAGGTGATGTTTACCTTCCAGAAGCCGCAGTCGCTCGACAGTGGTCTGAGCGCGCTGGCGCTTGGTCGCGAGGGTGCGGCGCTGACGCTGGGCGGTATGCAGGTCGAGCCGGTCGCGCTGGATCGGCAGATCGCGCAGTTCGATCTGGCGCTGAATATGGCCGAGGTCGACGGGCGCTTGCTGGCGACTCTTGAGTATAATCACGCGCTCTTCGCGCCGCAGACGATCGCCAGGCTGGCCGAGCATCTGCTGGTTGCGCTGAGGACATTGGCCGCCGAGCCGGATCGCGCGCTGAGCCGGGTCGCGCTGCTAACTTCAGATGAGCGCGCACTGCTTCAAGCCTGGAACGCAACGCAGATCGATTATCCGCAGGATGTGTGTTTGCACACGCTGATCGAGCGTCAGGTCGCGCGCACACCCGACGCGATCGCCGTGAGCTTTGAAGGTCGCACGCTGACGTATCGGGAGCTGGATCGCCGGGCCAATCAGCTGGCGCAGCTGCTGCGCCGGCATGGCGTCGATCGGCACCAGCCGCACGTCGGCGTCTGCTTGGAGCGATCGCTTGAGCTGGTCGTGGCGCTGGTGGCTGTGCTCAAAGCGGGCGGTGCGTATGTCGCGCTCGATCCCGAGTATCCGCTTGAGCGCTTGCAGTTCATGCTGGAAGACGCGCACGCGCCGGTGCTGCTGACCCAGGGGCGGCTGGCGGAGTCGCTGGCGCTACCGTCGGCGCAGGTGATCTGCCTGGATGCGACCTGGGCCGCGATCGATGCCGAGCCGGACGTGGCACCACCGAGCGAGGTTGTGGCCGAGGATGTGGCCTATGTGATCTACACCTCGGGTTCGACGGGGCGGCCCAAGGGCGTGATGAACACGCATCGCGCCATCGTCAACCGGCTGCTGTGGATGCAGGGTACCTACCGGCTAGAGGCGACCGATCGTGTGTTGCAAAAAACGCCCTACAGCTTCGACGTGTCGGTGTGGGAGTTTTTCTGGCCGCTGCTCACCGGCGCGCAGCTGGTCGTGGCGCGTCCGGGCGGCCATCGCGACAGCGGCTATCTAGCCGATCTGATCGCCGCGCAGAATATCACGACGCTGCATTTCGTGCCCTCGATGCTGCAGGCATTCTTGGAAGAGCCGGATCTTGCGCGCTGCGGCAGTCTGCGCCGTGTGATCTGTAGCGGCGAGGCGCTGAGCTATGAGCTACAGCAGCGCTGCTTCGCGCGGCTCGACGCGGAGCTGCACAACCTGTACGGCCCGACCGAGGCGGCAGTTGACGTAACCTACTGGGCCTGCCAGCCCTCCGACTCACAGCGCAGCGTGCCGATCGGCCATCCGGTCGCCAACACGCAGATCTATCTGCTCGACGCTCATCTAGAGCCGACGCCGATCGGGATTCCGGGCGAGCTCTACATCGGCGGGGTGCAGCTAGCACGCGGCTATCTCAATCGGCCCGCGCTGACGGCTGAGCGTTTCGTGCCCGATCCTTTTAGCCAAATCCCTGGATCGCGGCTGTACCGCACCGGCGATCTGGCGCGCTACCGGCCCGACGGTGCGATCGAGTATCTGGGGCGGCTCGACCACCAGGTCAAAGTGCGTGGCTTTCGCATCGAGCTTGGCGAGATCGAGACGGCGCTGCTGGAGCATCCGGCTGTGCGCGAGGCCGTCGTGGTCGCGCGACCGAACGCGCAGGGCCTGCTGCGGCTGGTGGCGTACGTTGTCGGGGAACAAAAGAACAAAGAAACAAAAGAACAAAGCAGTACCACAACTCCCCTTCTCCTGCCGCAGCGGGAGAAGGGGCCGGGGGATGAGGGCCTTGCCGCCCACCTGCGCAGCTTCCTCGGCGCGCGCCTGCCCGACTACATGGTGCCGTCGGCGTTTGTGGTGCTCGACGCGCTGCCGCTGACGCCCAACGGCAAGCTGGATCGTCGCGCGCTGCCCGAGCCACAGGCCGAGCGCCTGGATGCAACACGTGCTGTGACGCTGCCCCAAACTCCCGCCGAGACGGCGCTCGCCGCGATCTGGCGCGAGGTGCTGGGCGTCGAGCAGATTGGCATCCACGATAACTTTTTCGCGCTGGGCGGCGACTCGATCTTGAGCCTGCTGGTTGTGTCGCGGGCGCAGCAGGCCGGGCTGCGGCTCACGCCGCGCCAAATGTTCCAGCACCAGACGATCGCCGAGCTGGCGACGGTGGCGGCAGAAGCGCCGCTGGTGCAGGCGCAGCAGGAGCCGGTGATCGGCGCGGTACCGCTGACGCCGATCCAGCACTGGTTTTTCGAGCACAACCTCGCGCGGCCCGAGCACTGGAATCAGGCGCTGCTGCTGCATGCCGCGCAGCCGCTAGAGCCGGCGCTAGTCGAGCAGACGTTGCGCGCGCTGCTGATCCAGCATGACGCGCTGCGGCTGCGCTTTACGCGGACTGCGACTGGCTGGCAGCAGCACAACGCCGCCTTTGATGACGTCGTTCCGCTCCAAGTCTTCGATCTGGCCGGGCTGAGCGCTGCCGAGGTTGAGATGACGATCGCGGCGCGGGCGGCGGAGATGCAGGCGAGTCTGGATCTGACGGATGGGCCGCTGATGCGCGTCGGGCTGTGGCTGGGCGGTGACGAAATGCCGAGCGCGCTGCTGATCGTGCTGCATCATCTGGTGGTGGACGGCGTTTCGTGGCAGATCCTGCTGGCAGATTTTGAGCGCGCCTACCGTGAACTGGCCGCGAGTCGCCAGCCTGTGCTGCCGCCCAAAACCACATCCTTCAAAGCCTGGGCCGAGCGGCTGTCCACGCTCGATACGCTGCCGACGCAGGAGCTTGACTACTGGCGGTCGCTCGCCGATGACGTTCCCGCGCTGCCCGTTGATCGTTCCGGCGCACCCAACACCGAGGCGCTGGCGCAAACGATCAGCGTTGGGCTGGATGCCGACGCGACGCGCCTGCTGCTTCAGGAGGCCACGCAGGCCTACAAAACCGGGATCAACGATCTGCTGCTGGCGGCGCTGGCGCTGGCGCTGCACACCTGGACCGGATCGCGCGCTCTGCTGGTCGATCTGGAAGGTCATGGACGCGACACCGGCTTTGACGATGTGGATCTGTCGCGAACCGTGGGCTGGCTGACCACGCTCTTTCCGGTGCGGCTGCTGGTAGAAGCTCCTGACGATGCGGCGGCGCAGGTGCTGGCGATCAAAGATCAGCTGCGCGGCGTGCCGCAAAGCGGGCGCAACTACGGCGTGATCCGCTATGGGTCGCGCGATCCTGAGCTTGCCGCACAATTGCGCGCCGCACGGCAGGCCGAGATCTTGTTCAACTACCTGGGCCAGTCGCGTCAGCTATTGCAGCCAGGATCGCTGTTTGCGCACGCACAGCCCGCACCTGGACCGATGCGCAGCCCAGATTCCCAGCGCCGTTATCTGTTAGAGATTAACGGCATGGTCGTCGATGGCTGTTTGCGCTTCGACTGGATCTACGGCAGCGCGGTGCATCACGCCACGACCATCGCGGCGGTCGCCAACAGTTTCATCGCGGCCCTGCGTTCGATCCTGACGCTTCGCAGCTCGCCCAGCGCCCAACGCTTGACGCCAGCCGATGTGCCGGAGGCGCGCATCACGCCCCACGATCTGGCGACGATTCGCCAGCAGATCGAGCGGCGCGGCGGCACGATAGCCGATGTGTATGAGCTAACGCCGCTGCAGCAGGGCATGCTCTTTCATGCGCTCTATGCGCCAAATTCGGGCGTGTACGTCGAGCAGCTGGTTTGCACGGTGCAGGGCGATTTCCAACTCGACGCTTTTACCGCCGCCTGGCGCGCGGTCGCCGAGCGGCACGCGGTGCTGCAGACGGTGTTCTGCTGGCAAGATCTGGAAAAGCCCCAGCAGGTGGTGCTACCCACGATCGAGCTGGATCTCCAAGTCGAGGATTGGCGCGAGGTCGCGCCTGCGGCCCGGCATGAGCGCCTGAACGCCTGGCTGCGAGCCGATCGTGTGCGCGGCTTCGATCCTGGCGCTGGACCGCTCTTCCGGCTGGCGCTCTTGCGGCTTGACGCGCAGACCTACCAGTTTGTGCTGACGCATCATCATCTG
>JAFAYS010001115.1 GCA_019240175.1 Chloroflexota bacterium
AGGATCGTTATCCCACCACAAAGGAGACTGGACTCTTTGGTCGGAAGAGATCGCCCACCATACGGGCCACGCTCCTTGACCTTGTAACCTTCTTGCTCACGCTTCCAGTCGCGCTCAAGCTGGGCAAGCTCATGCTGCCAGCGCAGATATTCCTCTTGCTTGCTCAATGCATCTGAACGTGGAGCCAGCTGCCGATCCGAGCGCCGGGTCAGCAGCTCGTGCTTGGCCTGGTTAAACTCGTCCTCGCTCAGCATGCCCTGGACACGCAGCGCTATCAGCTGCTCCAGCTCTTCGGCAATGCTCATGAGTTCGCTCTGTTTCGGTCATGCTCGGTGCTTACCATTAGCGTCTACCTGGCGACTGGTGCGCGGCAAGCTGCTCGCGGCGCTCCCGATAGCGTCGCTCAGCTTCTTTGTACTGCCCGGCTTTGCTAAACGAAGTGAAGCTCGTTACCGCGCCAACGATGATGAAGAGCACACCAAAGATTGGAAAGAAGCTCGGGGCGCCCATCGAGGCCGCCGAGATGGTCCAGAAGAGCCCAAAGCCGACGATGAAAATCCCGCCGAGTATGCTCGTTCCTTCACCTGGAATAGAGCGTGAGCCATAGCGGCCACGCACCATGTAGCTTTCGCGCTCACGGTCCCAATCACGATCAAGCTGATTGATCTCGTTTTGCACGCGCAGATACGCCATTTCGTCGTTCAGATCGCTTGAGTACACGGCGGGCTGCGTGTCCGCAAGCCGGTTGAGCAGCGCAGCCTTGGCCTGGCTAAATTCGGCGTCGGTCAATGCCCCCTGGTCGTGCAATACTTGCAGCTTTTCGATCTCTTCGGCAATGCTCATGCATAACTTCCTTTCCTCAACGCAGGTCCTTTACCATTCACGGCTGCCCGACGACTGGCTCGATGCAAGCTGCCGCCGTCGCTCCTGGTAGCGTCCTTGGGCCTGGCGGTAGCCTCTGGCCTTGTTATAGTCATACAGACTACGGCCAACCACGACGAAGATGATCAACAAACCAAAGAATGTGGGGAGTCCCGGCTCGCCTTTCGATACCATCAGGCTGATCCAGGCCACACCAAACACAATACCGGCAATCATGGCGATGATGCTGATCGGCACCGAAGGAATATAGCGCCTGCCATTACGACCGCGCACCTTGTACGATTCACGCTCATGTTCCCAGTCAAGGTCGAGCTGGTTGAGCTCGTTCTGGAGCCGCAGATGTTCCGCTTCCTTATTCAAATCACTTGTGTATGACACGGATTGTTCATCCGCGAGGCGGGCGAGCAGCGTGGCCTTGGCCTGGTTAAACTCGTCCTCGCTCAGTGCGCCCTGGTCGCGCAGCGCTTGCAGCTTTTCGATCTCGTCGGCAATGCTCATCGATGATCACCTTTCTTCAACAAACTTGTTTGATTCTACGCCCCCTTGTCTAGCCGGTTACAATCGCTTGTTTGCGCCGCCATGCACGGCAAAAACGAGCGTGTGCCAGAAGAGCATTGAACTTTGTACTATTCTTTACAATCCATGGCGATCTATGCTAAAATCCGCAACGCATAGAACGCTACGCCAGGGATCAATCCCCTATCTGCATGCGGGCACAAACAGCCCGGCAAAAGGGCGCGATCACGTCCGACAGCGCGTAGTTTCTCATAAACAGCAGCCCGGCAAGAACTATCGCCAAGCCAGACGCGGAAAAGAGCGTGTGGCTTCGGGCAGATCTTTGCCAAGCTCATGGATCGGTTGGATGATCTCGTTACAACTCACGGCTACCTGTTGACTGGCGCGCGGATGTCGCGCCACGGTTTATATAGGCTGTATATTTCGGACGGCAACAGCGTTGTTGCCGCGCACACATCACCATCCTGAACGAACAGGACGATAAGGAGTAGGTATGTTTCGAGGGTTGGAAGGCCTGAACTCTTTCGAGCAGGCCGCGATCTGGGTCGTGCTGGCGCTGGCCATCGCTGGCCTTGGCTACGCGGCCTGGCTGCGCAGCCAGATCCTGGCGTATGAGACCGGCACCGAGCGCATGCGCGAGGTGTGGGGCTGGATTCGCGCGGGCGCGAACGCGTATTTGAGCCGTCAGTTCCGCACGATCGCGATCTCGATCGGCGTCTTGTCGGTGCTGCTGTTCCTCAGCGTGTATCTGATTCCGCCCACGCCGCAGGCCGAGCGCGTCTGGGGCGAGAGCGCCAACCTGGCGATCGGTATTGGCCGTACGGTCGCGTTCTTGATGGGCTCGCTCTTCTCGTACGCGGTCGGTTTCGTGGGCATGAACGTCGCGGTTGCCGCGAACGTGCGTGTGGCGGCGGCGTCGCGCAAGAGCTACAGCAAGGCGCTGGAAGTTGCCTACCGCTCCGGCACCGTCACCGGTATGCTCTGCGTGGGCCTGGGCCTGCTCGGCGGTACCGTAATCTTCCTGTTCTACGGCACCTCAGCGCCGGACGCGCTGCTGGGCTTCGGCTTCGGCGGCTCGCTGATCGCGCTGTTTATGCGTGTGGGCGGCGGCATCTACACCAAGGCTGCCGACGTGGGCGCTGACCTCGTGGGTAAGGTCGAGGCCGGCCTGCCC
>JAFAYS010000093.1 GCA_019240175.1 Chloroflexota bacterium
CCAAGCAGCTTTTTATTCGCCTGAGCGACGAAGAAGAGTCGCGCTTCGTGCCCGAGTGGACGGTGATCTCAGCGCCGGATTTCCACCCCGATCCGCAGCGCGACGGCGTCAACTCCGACATGGCGGCGATGATCGACTTCGAGCGCAAAGAGGTGCTGATCTGCGGCTCGCGCTACGCCGGCGAGATCAAAAAGTCGATCTTCACGGTGCTGAACTTTTTGCTGCCCCAGCGCGGTATCCTGCCGATGCACTGCTCGGCCAACGAGGGCAAGCGCGGCGACGTGGCGCTCTTCTTCGGCCTCTCGGGCACAGGCAAAACCTCGCTCTCGTCCGATCCTGAGCGGCGGCTGATCGGCGATGACGAGCACGGCTGGAACGAGAACGGCGTTTTCAACTTCGAGGGCGGCTGCTACGCCAAGTGCATCCGGCTGTCGCAGGAGAGCGAGCCGCAGATCTACAACGCGATTCGCTTTGGCTCGGTGATCGAAAACGTGGTGATCGATCCGATCACGCACGCGCCTGACTACGACGACGAGCGCTACACCGAGAACACGCGCGTCGCCTATCCGCTAGAGTTCATCGACAATATCGTCGAGGCCAAGCGCGGCGGTCACGCCAGCGTGCTCTTCTTCCTCACCGCCGATGCCTTCGGTGTGCTGCCGCCGATCGCGCGGCTCACGCCCGAGCAGGCGATGTACCATTTTCTGAGCGGCTACACGGCCAAGCTCGCCGGCACCGAGGTCGGCGTCACCGATCCCCAGGCGACCTTTGAGGCCTGCTTTGGCGCGCCGTTCTTGCCGCTGCCCGCCACAACCTACGCCCGCATGCTGCGCGACAAGCTGAACCAGCACAACGCCCGCGTGTATCTGCTCAACACCGGCTGGACCGGCGGATCGTTCGGCGTCGGCAAGCGCATCAGCATCGCGCATACACGCGCCATGATTCGCGCCGCGATCGACGGGCAGCTTGAGCAAGCCGAGACCTACACCGATCCGCGCTTTAATCTGCATGTGCCCGTGCGCATTGAGGGCGTGCCCGAGGCGCTCATGCGACCACGGGATTCGTGGCAGAACCAGGAAGAGTACGATCGGCTGGCGCATGTGCTGGCTGAGCGCTTCATCGCCAACTTCAAGCGCTTTGAGCAGGACGCGCCCGATCTAGTGCAGGAAGGGCCGCAGCTTTCGTAGCTCATTGACGACGATTGCTCCACGCTACGTATACAGCAGGGCGAACGCATTGGCTCATCACCGATACGCTCGCCCTGTTGCAATTCATGCCACATCAATGTTTATGCAGGTTGGAAGCTCGGCACTAATTTGGCCGGAACATCGGTGATAGCGTGCGGGTTACCCTCATCGATATAGATGTAGGTGGCGGTGCCCGACTGCCAATCGCCGCTCAGCTTCATGTGAAGGTAGACATTCGGCTCAAACGCCGGACCAGGGACTGCGAGCGGTGATCCCACAATCACCGGATAGCCGGTGGCTGCGACAACCTGATACGGCTCACCCTCGATTAACACCGTATCGTACCGGCCCTCCAGCTTCGTTGAAAGATCCAGCGGAGGATTTGTGGTCTGAGTAATGCGGCCCATGCCCGTTACTGTTTTATGAGGCGTGTTTACGAAAAAATGGACAGTGAACAGCGGCGCGCCAGGAGCACCAGTACCGATTTCATAGGACACAGGGAACAAGCCGGTGCGGATTTCGTCAGCCATGATGTGCTTTCCTTTCCTATATTTTTGTGACTACCGTGGGGGTGAAACGTTATGCTCGAAGCTTATAGGAGCAGAAATGTTGAAACATCACGGGAATCCAGTATCTTTGTGAATGTCTGACGAAATGTTCAGCTTGCGGCGATCGCCGCGCGTGCATGGTATAATGTCGCGCAACTACTTCCTGGGAGCTATTCATGTTACGTACATTTATTGACCTTGCTCAAGTTGTTCTCGCGATCACGCTGATCGTGCTGGTGCTGCTACAGGCCAAAGGCAACTCCGCCAGCGCCTTCTTCAATCGTGAGGCCGCGACGACCTACCGCACGCGCCGTGGCGTCGAGAAGACGATCCTTCAGGCGACCGTCGCGATCGGCATCTTTTTCTGCATTCTGTCGCTGATCAACAACTTGCTGCCGAAGTTTGGTCTTTAACTGCCCAGCACGCCGATCGCACCGTGACTCTGCTCACGATCTGATCGGCGTGCTGTGTTGCTAACACATGGTCCGTCGCATCCGCTGGCAAATCCTGATCGCCGTGAGTACCGCACTGATCGTTTTTGGTCTGCTCGGTTCGTTCGCGCTTTCTTCCGCAGCTACCACCAGGCCACTGCAAGGCCGTGTCTTTGTCGAAGGTGTGGTCGGCGCGCCCCAGCAGCTTAATCCTCTAGCCCAAGGCTCCGACACATCTCAGGCTGAGCGCGATATTGCCGCACTGCTCTTCGAGGGCCTGACACGCATCGACGAGTATGGTCAGGCGCAGCCCGCGCTGGCCGAGCGCTGGACCGTCGCCGAGAATAACCAGGTCTTTACCTTCACGCTGCGACCCGATCGCACCTGGCACGACGGCGCGCCCGTCACCGCCGACGATGTGCTCTACAGTGTGCGCGGTGTGCAAAACGCCAATTTCCCCGGCGATCCCGCGCTGGCCGCGCTGTGGCGTAACGTGCTGGTGCAGAAAATCGACGACCGCACGATTCGCTTCGAGATCAGCACACCCTTCGCGCCGTTTCCCAGCCTCGCCCGCCTACCGATCCTGCCCGCGCATCTGTTTCGCACGCTGAGACCGGAGCAGTGGGCCGCCGCTCCTTTCAGTCGCCGTCCGGTCGGCACTGGTCGCTGGAAGCTGCAAGCGCTCGACAACAGTCAGGCGCTGCTGGAGCCGTTCGCGAATCATCCCGAGGCCGGATCGCTCGATCATCTGCTGCTGCGCTTCTACCCAACCGCCGATGCTGCCGTGCTAGCGCTGCGCCGGCGTGAGGTTCAGGCGGTGGCCACACTGGCTACGGCTGGTCGCCGCGCGCCCGAGCTGCCGAGCGGAGTCAAGCGTGTCGCGGCTCCACTCGGCGATTACACGCTGCTGGCCTTCAATCTGCGCCAGCCGCCGCTCGACAATCCGCAGTTTCGCCAGGCGCTGGCGCTGGGCATTAACCGTGAGCTGCTGATCACCAATACGCTCGGCGGACAGGCGCAGCCGCTCGACACACCAATCCTGCCCGATACCTGGGCCGCCGACGATCAGGCCAGGCTGCCGGAGTTTCGCCGCAGTGGCGCGCAGCAGGCGCTGGGCCAGCTTGGTTATGTCGACACGAATGGCGATGGCTGGGTCGAGCAGGAGAGGCAACGGC
>JAFAYS010001177.1 GCA_019240175.1 Chloroflexota bacterium
CTGGGGCCGAAAGGCGTGCGGGTTAACATTGTCTCCCCCGGCTGGATCATGACCGAGTCGTCCGCCGACCTGCTGAAGCGCCTGCAGGCAGTCAATGGCGGCACGATCGAGGAAGCGCGTCAAATCGTTCTCGACAGTTTAGGCGGAATTCCGATTGGGCGTGCAGCCGACCCCTATGAGGTAGCTGACCTCATCGCCTACCTCGCCTCGGATCGCGCCGCTGCGATCCATGGTGCTGAGTTCGTTATCGACGGCGGCACTGTTCCGACCGTCTGAGGTCATTACCCCGACGTCCGCACATCGTGGCGGATGTCGGGGTGATAACTTGCGATATGTTGAGATTCGGTCAGCAAGGCCTGGTTTCCCGTATCCGCTGAACGGATATCCTCGCCGCCGTAAGGGCTGGGTTTGTCGTCGTCGGGCGACACGTCCCGGCCCTTTTCCTTGCCTTGCCCTCGGCCCATGCGGATGCCGCGTCGCTCCTGCGGCTCCGTGTCGTGGACCGGTTCTTCCTGGTCGATCACCAATGTCACGACCCACCTACGATACAGCGTATGGCTCACCACAGTTGCCGCTTTGGACATTGGGGGACACGGAATGGCCCAAAGTCCGCAAGCTTCCATCTCCTCCCTCAGCCAACACTCCAACGTTTCGGTCATCAGTGTCGTGGCCAAAGGTCGCCATACGTTGCCGCTGGCTGCGTGATTGTTGGGTTTAGCCTTGATTACACAGACGTCCGCCTAATCGGGATGCAGCGCAGTGATAGAAGATTGATTTGTGCTGGTGGCTACAGATCTACTCCTACCGCCACCGGGACAGACCACTCACTGACCTGGTTGCCCGGCAGCACGGCGCGCACGCGGTATCCCAGCTGGCCGCTTTGAATCAGCAGCTGCATATCACGACCCGCTAGCCCCTCGGACTTTGCGTTCTCGCCTGCGGCGGCCTGAATGCGGTAGCAGGTATCTTGCTGGCGGCGTAAAACCGGCGATGCACCCTCGCTGGTCAGGCTTTCAAGCTCATACGCCGTCGCCGACGGGTACGCGCTCCAACAAAGTTGCCAGAAGGTTGACCACGCGAGTCTCGCGTCAGGCAGATCGTGAAGCTCGTCTTGCAGCGTAGTCGTGAGACCAGCTACCGCCGGGCCGACGATGAGCGCTGGCTGGGTCGAGGAGCTACACGCTGGCAGCACCAGCACTAGGCTCCATAAAAGCGTCCGAGCAGCGATCGACCAGCTTGTGTGCATCCCACACCTCCGGGTAATCAGCCCGACAGCACACCCCGCTTGAGAAGTGTGCTGCCGGTATTGGTGAAGATTTACCACTCGACGTTGCCGTACACCTGCCCACCGACGATCACCTTGTGGCTGGGGATCGCGGTGTAGGCGGCCAGATCCGAGCCTGCGACAAGGCTGCGCGCGCCAATCTTGACGCCGTCGCCGGCATGCGAGCGGAAGAAGACCGAGCCGCTGCCGAGGACGAAGTTATCGCCGGTGACGGTGTCGTGCTCATCGGGGTCGCTGGTGTCGGCGTCGCCGTTGAAGTCGGTCGCGCCGCCGTGGACGATGCTGCGCTCGCCATAGATGCCAGTGTTGCCCAGATCGAGGTGGGTGTGCTCAAGCGCATGGAAGGTCGTGTGATTGCCCATCGCGGCGATGGTGCCAACTTCCCACTCCTCTCCTTCGTCGGCGCGAATGGAGATCTGCGTGCCCATGACCTGGCCGAGCGTCGCTTTGTCGTCGGCGAGATGAACCTGGCCGATGATGCGATTGCGGAACTTGGGATCTTGAGTCGGCACGTGATTGGCACCCAGCGTCGGCAGATCGGCGGTGGGGTTGAAGTCCGTGTTGCCGGGATCGTAGTTGATGCCGCGCACGTTGTTGGGATTGCTGGCCAGCGCCGTATAGCCCTTGGCAAACGCCACGTTCACATGGATCACGCCGTTCATAAACTCGCGATCCGCCTCGACGACATTCTCGGTCTTGCTGCTGACCTCGGCCTGCGTGGTGATATTCGCCCCGAACTTGGTCTTTTTGCCGGAAGGAATGCGCACACCAGGGCCGACGCGTGACAGCGCCTGCACCATTGCGTCCTTCTCGATGATCGCACCGTCGACCTCGGCGTTGAAGCTGACGAACGACGGGCAGTGCTCACGTTTGTCTCCCGTTTCCGGATCGACGGGGCAGACGCCTTGTACGCCCAGCTGCGAGCCGCTCTTGACGGTGCCGCCGTGCGCGATAATCACCTGTTCGCCCACCACGACCGGCCCGAAGGTCGCGTCGATGGTCGCGCTGTCTTGAACATTGCTTTCGTCGCCGATCACGATCGAGCGGGCGATGTTCCTATTGGCTTTGAGCTGCGCGAAGGGGCCAACGTAGACGAGCCTGCCCAGTTGGATGTGGTCGAGGTTGACAACCTTGGCGGTCGGATCAATAAAGGTCGGTATGGGTGCGGCCATGGCGGGTACGATGGCGATAGCGGCTGCGATCAAGCCGATCATGATAAGTGCGCTGAGTGGTGCTTTCACCCGCGCGATTCCTTGCATAGCGTGCATAATTAATCACTGCTCCTTGGAATGCTGTACTGTGCGTACGCGAACGATA
>JAFAYS010000121.1 GCA_019240175.1 Chloroflexota bacterium
TTTCTATCGCAGCTTGAGGCGCTGGATCAAAACTCGTTCGACGAGCAGCCACGGTTTCAGCAGTCGAACCAGGGCGCGCTGATGTACGACGCTCCCGGCGACATTGGCGTGCCGCGCCCGGCGCAGAACGACGACGAGTGGCAGGCGGCCTTTGGCGAGTTGGACTCGACGATCCTCAACGCTCCCGACGAAGATCAGCCGCTGCCGCCGCCGCCATCACGACGTCGTCAGCAGCGCCAGCAGCCCGCAATCGACGAGCCCGATCGACCATCGCGTCCGTCGCTGCTGGGCGCGATCATGGGCGTGCTGCCGCAGCGCAATCGTCGGGCGGCGGATGTCACGGATGTGCCCGAGGACGAGGGCTTTCGCATGTCGCGACCTGAGCGCACGGCGGAGGAAGCAGCCGCGCGACGGCGACAATCGCGCAATCTGCTGCTCGGCCCGCTGCTGGCGCTGGCGCTGCTGGTCGCGGGTATCGTGATTGTGCTTTTCGCGACCGACTCCTTGAACTTAGGCACGCTTTTGAATCGGACTGGGCTTGGCAGCGCGCCGACAGTTGCGATCGAGCCGCCGCTGAGCAGCACCGAGGCCATCACATTCACCGATCAAATTTTGCCGCTGGTCACCACGTCGATCACTGATCCGGCTTCGATCAACGTGCAAGGCGTGTTGCTGAGCGCGCCGGTCGAGGTAACGCTTCAGGGCACCGCCGCCCAGCAGTCGGTCGTGCCGATCGGCTTTGCTAGCGGCAGCGTGACGTTTCGCAACCAGACCTCGCAGACGGTGACGGTCCCGGCGGGAACGATCGTGTTTGCCGGCGGCCAGGAGTTTGCCTTCGACGGCGACGTCACTGTGCCGGGCAGCCAGGATACTGGCCAGGCGCTGGTGTATGGCTTCGCCGAGGGCACGCTGACCGCACGCCTGCCGGGCGCGCAGGGCAATATTCCGCCCGGAACGATCACCGAGATTCCGAATCTGACCAGCCGCCAGTTCTCGGTCTCGCAGGGCGCAGCCTTCACCGGCGGCACGGATCAAGAGGTCACGATTGTTTCGCCCGACGACGTGACGCCGCTGCTGCCGCAGGCCTTGACGCAGCTCTACGCGCGCGGCGTGCAAAGCCTTCAGAATCAGGTCCAGGAGCAGCCCAACCTCACGATCTACAGCCAGGCGATCACGCCGACCGAAGAGTTCCTGAAATCACTGCCGCTTGAGGAGTACACTGCGGTCTTCCCGCCGATCGGTCAGGTGGCGCAGGACGGCACGTTCACGGTGCAGGTTTCGCGGACATTTGAGGCGCTGGCTAGCCCGGTGGATCAGCCGATCGAGCAGGAGCTACAGCGCGCGCTGACCAACAAGATCCGCGTCGAGCGGCCCGACCTCGCCAATGCTTCGATCGAGATTACCGGCTGGCAGCGCGGCGACCAGGGCTTGATCGTCAATGCGGTGGCTGTGCCGAGCGGCGGCTACCAGGAGTTGCCCGACGCGACCAGACAGCAGATCATCGAGGGCATTCGCGGCAAGAGTCGCGTGGAGGCCGAGGAATATCTGCAGCAGCTTGAGGAGGAAGGCCAGATTCGCGGCTTTACGCTGCCCGCAGACTGGCAAACGGTGCCTGAGGATGTCGGCATCTCGGTTGCCGACGCGCAGGGCGGCGCGGGCCAGTGATGAACGGACGGATTATCGCGCTTGACGTGGGTGAGAAGCGCATCGGCGTGGCGGCGTGCGATCCCATGGGCATCGTGGTGCGTCCGGTTGGCGTGGTGCAGGCTGAGCCACGTGAGCGCGCGCTGGCCGAGCTTCAGCGCATCGTCCACGACGAGGAAGCGGTCACGATTGTGGTCGGGCTGCCGCTGACGTTGCGTGGCGAAGAAGGTCCGCAGGCCAAGCGCGTGCTGGATTTCGTGGAGTCGCTCAAAGGCGTGCTGACGATCCCGTTTGTGATGCGTGACGAGCGCTACACCAGCGTCGAAGCGCAGCGCATCATCGACGAGCGCGGCGGAAAGCGCAAGAAGCAGCGGCGCGGTGAGGTCGACGAGATCGCAGCCACGCTGATCTTGCAGGATTATCTGAATGAGCTCGCGCTGAAGCGGCCCGCGCGGTCGCCGCTGGACGACGACGATCTCGATTGGCAGTAGATCAAGCCGCAAATATTGAGGGTTGTTTGGTGGGGCGTATTGCGATACGCCCCACGGTTTTTATGCCCTGTCCTCGAAATTGACCTCTACGCCTCGCTTGCCTGCGTTTCTGCAATGACCTCAGCCACCAGCTCTAGCGGCACATCATCGCGCACGATCGTTGCGCCGATTTGCGTGGGCAGCACCCAGCGCACGCGTTTGGAGCGCACTTTTTTGTCGCTGCCGATGCGCTGAAGCACGCGCTGCGCGTCGATCGTCGCGGGAATGCGTGTGGGCAGGCCAAACGCCGCCAAAACCTCGCGCTGCTCGTCAAGCGCTGCCGCATCGAAGAGTCCCAGCTTCACGGCGATCAGCCCGGCGGCCATCATCCCGATCGCGACTGCCTCGCCATGCCGGAGCGTAAAGCCGCTCTCGATCTCGATCGCGTGGCCGATCGTGTGGCCATAGTTGAGCATGATTCGCCCGCCGTGCTCGCGCTCGTCGCCGCTTACGACCTGGACTTTATGCGCGGCAGCCCGGCGAATCAGCGTGCCGGTGATCGGCTCTTGGAGGCTGAGCACGGCTCGCGCGTGGCGTTTCAGCTCGGCAAATAGCTCCGCGTCGCCGATCACGCCATGCTTAATTGCCTCAGCCCAGCCAGCCGCGCGCTCAGCAGCATCGAGCGTCGGCAGCATGCTCGTATCGGCCAGCACCAGCGCGGGCTGATGAAACGCGCCGATCAAATTCTTGCCGACTGCGTGGTCCACGCCAGTTTTGCCGCCGATCGCGCTATCGACCATTGCCAGCACCGTCGTGGGCAGCTGGATCACTGCGATGCCACGCAGCACCGACGCGGCCACAAAGCCCGCCAGATCGCCGACCACGCCGCCGCCCAGCGCCAGGATCGCATCGCCGCGCTCGACGCTCTGTTCCAGCAGCCAGCCATATACCTGGCTCACCGTCGCCAGATTTTTATACTGCTCGCCTGCTGGAATCGCGTGGGCCTGCACCGTACGCCCGCTGTCGCGCAGTAGCCGGCAGACGCGCTCGCCATGCAGTGGAAACACCGTCGTATCGCTGATCAGCCACAGCTTGCCGCGCAGCCCCAGCCGCTCGATCCACCCTGGCAGCTCGTCCAGCACGCCATGACCTGCGTGAACGGTGTAGCTGCCGCCAGGCGTGGTCACACGCAGCTCAGCCGGATCGGCGGCAGGGCGCTGTAACCGGTAGCCGCGCAAAATCTCATCCACGACCTGCGTGGTGCTCAGCCGCTTGGTGGCCAGCATCCAGTCGGCGATCGCGGCGTAGAGTGGCGCGCGACGGCTCAGCATCTGCGATAGCCTGGCCTCGGGGCCGTCGGCCAGCAGCGGGCGATCGGTTGTGCCGGCTAGCCGCTGCACCAGCGATCCAACCGGCGCGTGCAGCCACACGGTAAACGCCGACTCGCGCAGCCGCTCACGATTGGCCGGATCTTCCACGATCCCGCCGCCGGTCGCGATGACCACATTAGTTTCGGACAGCGCTGCCGTGAGCGCCTGCGACTCCAAACGCCGAAAGGCGGCCTCGCCGGCCTGCGTGATGATCTCGGTGATCGGCTGTTGGGCCTGCGCCTCGACCTGCTGATCGATGTCGATATAGTTCCAGCCTAAGGTCTGGGCGAGCAGCTGGCCCACAGTAGTTTTGCCGCTGCCGCTCAGGCCGATGAGTGCAATTCGTTGCATGATGTTGTGCTCGCAGATATCGTCGAACGATGGTGCGCCGCCAGTTGCGGGACGTAGCGCTTTATGGTAGGATCTTTGTGCATTTGGGGCCGCTAGCTCAATGGCAGAGCACTCGGCTCATACCCGAAGCGTTCCGGGTTCGACTCCTGGGCGGCCCACCATTTGCTGACGATACGCCGGATCTTCTGGCGTATCGTTTTTTGTTGTCCGGCGCGGCTACGTCACAGGCGCGACGCGACCCTAGTTTAACACAAGCGAGGAGCGGATGAAAGCAATGGTTCTTGCGGCGGGTGCCGGCACGCGGCTGCGGCCACTCACCGATGCGATCCCCAAGCCGATGTTGCCGATCGGCGGCGAGCCGCTGCTGGTGCATCTGCTGCGCTGGCTCAAGCGCTACGGTATCGACGATGTTGCGCTCAATCTGCATCATTTGCCCGAGGTGATCCAGGACGCGCTGGGCGATGGATCGCAGCTGGGGCTGAAGCTGATCTACTCGTTCGAGCCGGAGCTGCTGGGTACGGCGGGCGCGGTCAAAAAGCTGGCGGCGTTCTTCGATCAGCCGTTCGTGGTGGTCTACGGCGATCTGCTGCTGGATGTGGATCTGGCGGCGCTGATCGACTACCACCAGTCGCGGCGGGCGCTGGTCACGCTGGGCCTCAAGCACACCGACGATCCTCCTTCGCAGGGCATGATCGTGTGTGACTCGGCGGGCCGCGTGGTGCGCTTTGCCGAAAAGCCGGCTAGCTGGAACGACGAGCAGCGCACCGCCAATGCAGGCGTGTACATTGTCGAGCCAGAGGTGCTGCAGTACGTGCCCGCCGATCGCCCGTCCGACTGGGGCCACGACATTTTCCCGCTGCTGATCGCCCAGGGAGCGGCGCTCTACGCCCAGCTGCTGGATGGCACGGTGATCGATATCGGTACGCACGCGGCCTACGAGCAGATCAAAGAGCGCGGCCTGAGCCGGCAAGCTTAACCAAACCGAGCGACCTCGCGCATAGATGCGAGATCGCTCGGCTTAAGCGCCATGACTCAAGCGTTGCCGCCGAGAGCTAGCTCCTGAAGATCGCTTTCCTGTGGCGCTGGCGGCAGCGGCCTGGTGCGCGTGCGACGCAGCAAGAATTGCAGCGCGTGCTGCAGTCGCGCCGACCAAGCCGACTCGCAGTGATCGGCCTCTTGCTCCTCGACGTACCACAGCTCCTGGCCCAGGCGGTAGCCTTTCTGCTCGAGCAGCGCGCGCATCTCCTGCGCGTTGGTCAGCGTTTCTTCGCCCTCGTTGGTGCCGACGTCGAGATAAAGGTGGCCGGGCACGAACGCGGCCTGCTCCACAAACGGGAAGATCGCGCGCTCGGCAAACCACAGTGCCGGACTCATCACGCCTGCAAAGCCAAAGGTTTGATGCTCCTCGAAAAAGGCGTACAGGCTGATCAGGCCGCCCATCGAC
>JAFAYS010000124.1 GCA_019240175.1 Chloroflexota bacterium
ATGAACGCAGTCAACTGTTCTTTGTTCTTTCCATAAGATGCATAGATTGTTACAGACTTCATGACCTATTTGCTTTTGATGTTGTTTCCGCTGGCGATGGCGGGCGGTAGCTTTGTGCTTCGTCGTCAAAGCCAGCTTGTCGGCTGGGCCGGAGCGGCGGCGGTCGCGGCAGAGCTGTGGCTGGCGCTGCAAGCTCCGATCGATCAGCCCTCCCAGTTGCTCGGGATCAGCATCAACTACAACGAGCTCGGCCAGCTTTTTCTCGCAGTTTTCTGCATCGGCGCGCTGATCGCGATGCTGACCACGACGTTTGTCGCGCACGGCGAGCATTTCGTGGCGATGCTGCTGCTGATTCTGAGCCTCGGCGCGGCGATTCTGATCGTGCAGGAGCCGCTGCTGGTGGCGGCGCTGCTGCTGCTGGCGAGTCTGCTTGGTGGCGTCCAGTTGATCGATCAGCCGGTCGATAGCCCGACCTTGCTGCGTCCCCAAACGCTCGGCATGGCGATCAAATACACGCTGATGATCGCGCTGGCCGGGCTGCTGCTGCTGATCGGATTTATTCTTGCCACCGCCTACACGCAGCAGCTTGCGACCACCGGCCCCACGCTGACGCGCGTAATCTTCGGCATTCTGGTCGTTGGCTTCAGCATCCGCATCGGCCTGATCCCGTTTCATCTCTGGCTACCCGACATGGTCGACGAAACGCCGCCCACGACGATCTTTGTCCACGCGGGTCTGCTGACGATCCTGGCGTTGCCGGTGCTGCTGGTCGCGCTGCAAACACAGCCACAGCTGATCGTCGGCAATGCGAGCGGGCAGCGGCTGCTGCTGGGCCTGGGCGGGCTGTCGGCGTTGGCTGGCGGAGGGCTGGCGCTGGGTACGCAGCGTACGCGGCGCGCGGTCGCTTTCCTGGCGATCGCCAACACGGGCCTGCTGGCGATTGGGCTGGGCATTACCACTGTCGTCGGCGTGACGGCGGCGCTGCTGGGCGCGCTGAACCACGTGCTTGGCATCGCGCTGATCACGCTGGGCCTGTCGCTGCTGGAGCTAACGATTCCCGGACGCCGCGAGCAAGCGGGAGCGCTGCGTGAGCGGCCTTTGGCGGCGGTTGCTTTTTTGCTGGGCGTGCTGCTGCTAGTGGGCGTGCCGCCGTTCAGCGGCTTTTTGCCCAAGCTGATGCTGATCGCTGCCAGCCAGGAGCGCGGCTTGCTTACGACGCTGATCGTGGGCTTGAGCCTGGTGCTGAGCGGCGCGGCAGGCGCGAAGCTGCTGCGGCGGGTGCTGCTTCAGCCGCGCGATGTGCCCACAACGCGCAGCCTGCTTTCGGATGATATCGAGCGGCTGACGACCGTGGGCGTGCCCTACGCGCCGCGCGTGCTGCTGGGCTTGATCCTCCTGCTGGTGCTGGGCAGCCTGGTGCTCGGCATGTGGCCGCAGCCAATCGTCGCGCGACTCGACGCCGCCGTGCGCGCGCTGACGTTTTTGAGCCAATAAGGAGCGCTTGATGCCGCGAGCTATCCGTGTATTTCATCTCTGCGCCGGCGATTGCGGCGCGTGTGCCGCCGAGGTCTGGGCGGCGGTCGAGGGCTCGTCCGAGCTAGACTGGGCTGCGACGCCACAGTCGGCGGACGTGATCGCGCTGACAGGCAGTATTCCGCCGGCCAGCCGTAACTCGCTGCTGGCGATCTATAGCTCGCTGGTCAAAGATCGCTTGCCGCTGGTGGCGGTAGGCCGCTGCGCGATCGACGGCCATCCGTTTGGCAAAGGCGGCATCGCGGCGCTGCCCGAGATTGAGGCGCGGCGCAAGGTTGACGGCTGTCCGCCGCTGGTCGAAGGCGTGGTCGAGGCGCTGCTTGAGTCGGCGCGACAGCCACGGCTGGTGGAGTCGTAGGTTTATGACGATTCTTTTTCAACTGCTGGTCTATCCCGGCCTGTTGTGGGTCAGCTTTGTCGCGCTGGTGCTGATCGCGGCGCTGGGACGGTCGGCGCGTGGCTCCCAGGCGATCCGCAAAACCTGGCTGGCCCTGCGCGGTGTCGGGCCGCTGCCGCACGCGCTCTCGATCGTGTTTAGCTTTATCGCGATCGGTCTGCTGCCGTGGCCGGCGACGCCATTCGCGCCGCTGCCCAATCAGGATCTGTGGCGACTGTGGGCCTTTGTCGAGGCCAGCTTTCTGGTCGCGCTGCTGCCCGGCTTGATGTCGTCGCTGCCGGCGGTCAGTCGCGCGGCGGTGCGTGAGGCGCAGATTGGCGTGAGCGGACGCGTGGCGCTGTGGATCGCGGTGCTGGTCGGGCTGAACTGGCAGGGCACCGATGTGTTCCAGCTTGGGCCGTTGCTGCTGGGCGCGCTGGCGGCGCTGCTGGCGCTGCCTCCGGCGGCGGGCTGGCAGCCCTTCAACGGCGAGAGCGGTCTCGGCCTGGGCGACGCCGACGCGCATCTAGCGCCAGAGGATATCGGCGTGGCGCGCTGGGCGCAAAATCTGCGTGGCGTGCTGCTGATTGCGCTGGTAGCGACAGTCTTTGTGAGCGCGCCGCAGCTGGAATGGTGGCAGCAGCTCGGGCTCAAGCTCTGGCTGGGCCTGGCGGTCGCGCTGATCGGGCGTGGGCTGCGGGGCGGCGCGGTTCACCGAACGCTGGGCGTGGCGCTGCGGTTCTGCTGGATGATCGTGCTGCCCCTCGCCGCGATCGCGCTGGCCGGGCGGATCTGGCTGGGTGGGTAGCTAATAATTTCAGCCGCAACAGCTTTTTTGCGCATCACCCCTATCCTCGTTGGCCTCTTGTTCCTATAAGCTCGCACGCTGCCTGCCCAGAGATCATGTATCACAGAACCGCCATCGATACGCTGCTGGTGCGCGAAGCTCGTTTGAGGGAGCGATCGATCAAGGCGACGGCAACTGCAACACCATCCTCGGCGCGCAGCTTTTGGCCTAGCTCGTCGGCCCGTTGACGCATCCTGGCGTTGGAAACTGCTTCGCCGATCGCTTCAGCCAGGTCGTTGGCGGTGAGCTTCTTTCGGAGGATTGGTCGTGGCCCCACGCCCAGCGCGGCGACGCGCTGTCCCCAAAACGGCTGATCGCCCATGAACGGAACGACGATCGAGGGAACACCCGCGCGCAGCCCGGCGGCGGTTGTGCCGGCTCCGCCATGATGCACCACGGCGGCCATGCGCGGGAACAGCCAGCTGTGCGGTATAGACGAGATCAGGTGAACGGTTTCCGGCAGACGCGTTATCTGTAAGCCGCCCCAGCCCGAGGCGAGAACGCCACGTTGGCCCGAGCGCTCCAAGGCTGCCAGCGCGATCTGGCCGGCCTCGTGGGGATTGCGCCCGCCCATACTGCCGAATCCGATATAGACCGGCGGCTCACCCGCCTCTAGAAATTCCACCAGATCCGCCGGCGGTCGCCAATCGTCTGGCGCGTCCAAAAACCAGTAGCCGGTCACCTGATGCTGCTCGGGCCAGTCTTTGGGCTGTGGCAGGACGTGCTGGCTATAGCCGTACAGTGCCGGCACCTGCTTGATCGCCAGCGAGCGGAACGGTCCCCAAAACGATCCTTTCTCCAGGCCCAGCGTCTTGCGCGTCGTGATATCGGTCATTTTGAAGCTCTGCCAGAAGATCTGCTGCGTTGCATGAAATGATAGCCGATTGAGCTGCCTGCCAAGCGGCAGCCTGGGCGTGAGCGGACTAGGAAACTCCTGTGTTGGCGTGAACGGAAAGACAAACGTTTGCATGACGGGAATCTTGAGCATCTCGGCCACTGCAAAGACACCGGTCATCCCCGACAAACCTGTCAAGATCAGATCGCTGCCGGCAAGTAGGCGCGGCAGACGCTGAGCCGTCTCGACAGCTCCTCGCTTCATCTCGGCGCGCATGTGGGAAAGAATGGATAGAAAGTTGCTGCTTTCCAGCGTCTTGCGCCATGCATCGTTCTGAAGCAGGCGCTCAACACTTTCACCGGTGGAGCAAAAAGTTAAACCTGCCTCGGTGACCAGCGTCTCGAAATCGTTGCTGGTCAGCAGGCGGACGTTATAGCCTGCCGCCTGTAAGCCCTGGCCAAGCGCAATGTATGGCTGTACGTCGCCGCGCGAACCGGATGCGA
>JAFAYS010000198.1 GCA_019240175.1 Chloroflexota bacterium
CGGCAACCAGCCCATGTACGTCCACAATAAGGAGAACGTTGCTTGCTGCGAAGGTCCGGGATCTCCTGGCGGTGGGGCGTCATGCTCACGCTACTGTTTTATGAGCTTGTTGATGATCATCTATTGAACAAACCAAACACCTCGCCACTGTTGCGACGAGGTGCTTTATCTAGATTACTGACTGTTCAGCAGTTGCTGCGCCCATCAATCCACGAGCTGGCCCACCTGCTCGATATAGTCGATCGACTGGTGCCGGAAGTACGTATTGTACAGCTCGGCATAGTGGCCGCCCTGTGTCAGCAGCCCGCGATGATTGCCGGACTCGATGATCTGGCCGTTTTGCAGCACAATGATCCGATCCGCGTTCTTGACCGTCGAGAGCCGGTGCGCGATCACGATGCTGGTGCGGCCAGCCATCACCAGATCCAGACCGGCCTGGATCTGCACCTCGGTGAACGGATCGACACTGGCGGTGGCCTCGTCAAGGATCAAGATCGACGGGTTGTGCAGCAGCACACGCGCCAGGGCTACCAGCTGGCGCTGGCCCATCGAGAGCTTCGCGCCGCGCTCGCCGACCTCGGTCTGCAAGCCGTTCTCCAGCAGATCGACCCACTCGCCGCCGCCGATCTGCCGCGCCACATGCGCAATCTCCTCGTCGGTCGCCTCGGGCCGCCCATAGCGAATGTTGTCGGCGACGGTTCCGGCAAAGAGAAACGGCACCTGCGGCACAATACCAATGTGTCGCCGGTACGACTGCAGGTTGAAGCTCCGAATATCCTGGCCATCGATCAGAATGCGCCCGCCCTGAAACTCGTAGAAGCGCGCGATCAACCGCGCCAGACTCGACTTGCCCGCGCCGGTATGCCCAACCACCGCCAGCGTCTGACCTGCTGGAATCGTCAGCGAGAAATCGGGCAGCACCACCGACTCAGTGTTGTAGGCGAACTTGACGTGCTCGAACTCAATCTCGCCGCGCATCTGCTCAACCGACTTGTCGTCGGTTTGAATCACCTTCGGCTCGGCGTCGATCAGCGCAAACACCCGCTCGCTGGCCGACAAGCCTTGCTGAAACTGCGACCAGAACGACGCGATGCTGGTCAGCGGGAAGTAGAAGATAAACAAGCTTTGGATGAACAGATACCACTCGCCGATCGTCACCGAGCCGCTGAGCACACGCAGCCCGCCGAAGTAGACCACGATCGCGGTACCGAGACCGGCGATCACATCCAGCACCGGAAAGATCGTGTTGAAGGTCCAGCCCGTGCGCAAGTTCACGCCATACGACTGGCTGTTGACCTCGTTGAAATCGCGGTAGATCGTGCCTTCCTGCCGAAAGCTCTTCGCGATGCCGATGCCACTGATCGACTCCTGGATCAGCGCGTTGACGCGTGCGGTCGAGCGCTGTGAGCGGCGTACGACCCGACGGGCGATCGAGCGAAAGGCCAGCGCTGCGATCACGACCAGCGGTGCGATGATCATACTCAGCAGCGCCAGCGTCACGTTGATCGAAAGCAGCACAACAGCAATGATCACCACCAGCAGCAGCTGGCTCAGCAGGTCCATCGTCAGCGTGACCACCGTCGCAAAGTCTTGCGTGTCGGAGGTGACGCGGCTGACGATCTTGCCCGACGAGAACTCGTCATAGAACGAGAGATCGCGATCAGTCACGGCCATGAAGGCATCCTGTCGGATCGAGAGCACCACGTCGCCCGTCGCGCGCGATGAGAAGCGCTGGCGTACGTAGTTGAAGCCCCAGGCCAGGCAGCCGAGCACCAGCACCGCCAGCGAAAAGGCGATCAGCAGTCCGGTGCTCTGATTCACCGCCAGCAGATCGATGCCGCGCGAGATCAAGATCGGGATGCCGGTCTCCATCAGCGAGGAGAGCACCACCATAAGCGCAACGGTTGCCATAGTGCGCGCGTGAGGCCGGAAGTACTGGCCAATCCGCCGGATCAGATCGCGATCGCTATATGTTCGGTCGTAGGCTTCCGCCTCCAACCCATCCATGAAAAAGCCCATAAATTCTCGCCCTCATCTTCGGGGAGGATGCACCCATCGCTCCGCCGCTGTGCTGCTTTCGATCGTCGTCGCCACTCCACAAACCAGCTACGAGTCGGTCGCCACCAGCCGATTGGCCTGGGTAGCTGGCTGCTCGTCCTCGTACTGGGCGAAAATGCGCCGGTACGCGGCGCTGGTTTGCAGCAGCTCCTCGTGGCTGCCCTGCGCAACCAGCTTGCCGCTGCGCAGCACCAGAATGCGATCGGCCCAGCGGATCTGCGACAAGCGATGTGTGATCAACAGCGTCGTCCGGCCTTGCAGCACCCGGCGCATCGCGCGCTGAATCTGGTCCTCGGTCGCGCTGTCGATCGCGCTGGTCGAGTCGTCAAGGATCAGGATGCGCGGATCGGTCAGAAACGCCCGCGCGATCGCGATGCGCTGTCGCTGACCACCTGAGAGCGTCACGCCGCGCTCACCGATCACCGTATCGTAGCCATCGGGAAAGCTCATGATAAAGTCGTGGGCCTGCGCCTCGCGCGCCGCCTGCTCGATCTGCTCGCGCGTGGCAGTGCCGGGAGCACCGAACGCGATGTTTTCGGCGATCGTCCACGAGAAGAGAAACACATCCTGCTCGATCGTCGAGATCTGCGAGCGCAGACTTTGCAGGCTCCACTGCTTCACGTCGATGCCGTCAACGCTAACGACGCCTTTGGTCGCATCGTAGGTGCGGTTGACGAGCTTGGTGAGCGTCGATTTACCCGCGCCGGTCTGGCCCACGATCGCGATCGTCTCGCCGGGCGAAGCCGAGAAGCTGATATCTTCCAGGATCAGGTTGTCGCTATAGCCGAACGACACGTTCTCGAAGCTCAGCGCGCCGTTGATCGGCTGGGTCACGCCGCGCTCATTCTCGTCAAGCTCGGTCTCGGCGGTGATCAGCTGAAGGATGCGCCCCGCGCCCGCAATGCCCATCTGCACCATCGAGAAGGTCCAGATCGAGATAAACGTCGGGAAGCGCAGCACGCCCAGCAGGCCCATGTAGGCGACGATCGTGCCGACCTCGAACGCGCCCTGACGATACAGCCACAGCGAGTGCGCGAAGCCGCCGCCAAACATCAGGCCAAACAGCAGCAGCGGCAGATAGCGCGCGCGGATCTCACCTTCTTGCACAAACAGATCGCGAAACTTGCGGGCGTTCAGCGAGAACTTCGATCGCTCCTGCGCTTCTTGCGCGTAGGCTTTCACCACCTCGATACCCGAGACGGCCTCGGCCAGGCCGGCATTCATCACGCCAAACTGCCCGCGCGACGCACCGGCGATCGGGTTGAGCTGGCGAGTGTAGCGGCGCAGCGACCAGAAGAAGAAGACCGTGAAGATCAACGGCGCGGCCAGCAGCTGAAGATTAAGCATGCCAATCGCGATGATCGGTATCACTAGATTGAGCATCGAGTTGAAGATCAGGCTGAGGCCCGGATTGACCATCGGGTTCAGCATGCGCACATCGTTGGTCGCGCGCGCCATGATATCGCCGACCTGCTGGCGATTGTGGAAGGTCTGCGACTTACCCAGCAGGCTGCGCACCAGCTCGTCGCGGGCATCGCGCTCAAAGCGCTGCGCCAGCACCTCGATCGTCCACGCGCCCACCAGGCCGATCAAGCCCTGCGCCACGCGGACCACCAGGATCATCCCGGCGATCGCTGCCAGTGCCTGGGCGCTGCGCTGGGCCGAGTTCATCAAATCGAATGCCTGCCCGATCAGCACGGGAGCAGCCGAGAACAGCCCAGCCTCGGCGATACCGGTCAGGATCACAACCACGGGAAGCCAGGGATAGCGGATCAGATGCGAGACGACCCAGCGCACCGGTGAGCGGTAGTCGTAGCGGTGCGTACCGGCGATCGTAAATTCGCTGTTAGCCAACAACAGCCTCCTTATCTGATGGCCCGAAAAACATACAAGAACCGATCCAGACATGCTGTGTCGGCACGTCGTCGGATCGGCCTCGAACGCAGCGGAGTTCGCACGTTATCAGGCGAGAACGTACAAAGCTTGCTATGGGTATGATACTCCAAGTTCAGGCTGGTACGCATAGGCCTTTGGGCGAACCTCCTCCTGCCCGAATGATCGTCGTTCTTTGCAGCACTTCAGCATAGCAGCGCGCTGTGACAGGTAGCGACACAGGGAAGAAGAACCTAGAACCCAGAACCTAGAACCTAAAGAGAAAGAACCTAGAACCCAGAACCTAGAGCAAAGAACCGAGTGCAAGATCAATATGGATTTCAGCTTTTCCCCTCTCCTATCGCAATGGGAGAGGGGTTAGGGGTGAGGGCCTGATCAAGAACAAACGATCAAGATTCTTTTTGTTCCTTTGTTTGCTATACACTAGTTGTCTGGTGTACACTCGAAGCAGCACACGCCCCACGTCGGAAAACCGTCGCATCTGCATTAATCACAAAGGCTCATTCATGCTGCATCGCCTGATCCGTTTCGCGATTCTAACGCTGGTTCGGCTCTACTATCCCCACATCGAGATGCGGGGCGGTCATCATCTCCCAGCCGCCGGGCCGGTGATCTTTGTGCTGAATCATCCCAACGGCCTGCTCGATCCGCTGCTGCTGATGACCAAGAGCCCGCGCCCGATCTCGTTTCTGGCCAAAAGCACCTTTTTCGCCAATCCGATCGTGCGGCTGTGCATGGATGCGTTTGACGCGCTGCCGGTGTTTCGCCAGCGGGACCGCGGGCTGGCAGGCGGACCTGAGGGCAACGGCCTCACCAGCAACGAGAACACCTTTGCGCGCTGCCGGGCGCTGCTGCGACAAAACAAAGCGCTGGCGCTCTTTCCCGAGGGCACGACCCACTCCGAGACCAAGCTGCTGCCGCTGCGCACCGGAGCCGCGCGGATCGCGCTGAGCGCCGAGGCCGAGGCAAGCTGGCAGCTTGGCGTGCGGATCGTGCCGGTGGGCCTGTGGTATCAGAACAAAACCCGCTTTCGCTCGGCGGCGCTGCTGGTCGTGGGTGAGCCCTTCACGCTGGACGAGTACGCGGCAAGCTACACCGCACAGCCGCGCCAGGCCGTCCAGGCGCTCACCAAGCGCATCGGGCAGAGCTTGAACGCGGTCGTGCTGCAAGCCGAAAACGCCGAGCTATTGACGGGCATTCCTGTGCTCGCCAGCTGGACCGCCACCGATGGGCCGCCGCTGACGCTGAACCAGCAGCACGCGCGCGCGACAGACTTACTAGACGCCTACCGCCGCGTGGCCGCAGCCGATCCGGCACGCATGGCCGCGCTGGCTCAGCAGGCGCGACGCTACGCCCGCACGCTGCGCACATTGGGCATCGATGATCCCTGGGATCTGGAGCTAGCGGCGGTTCGTCCGCGCCGTTTGATCGGCCAAGCGCTGATCCTGCTGCTGGCCTTGCCCTTCGCGGTGGGCGGCGTGATCCTCAGCTACCTTCCCTACCGGCTATCGGGCTACATCTCGCCGCCGATCGTCGGTCGTCACGACACGCTGCTCGGCACCGGCAAGCTCGTCGTCGGCGCGGCGCTGGTGCTGATCGGCTGGATTCTGGCGGCGATCGGGATCGGCTTTTTCTTTGGCTGGCTGGCCGGCCTGGCGACCTTTGTGGCCGCGCCGGTACTGGCGTACTGCGCGCTGCGCTGGGGTGAGGTCTGGCGCGATCTGCGCGAGGCGCTGGCCTACAGCTGGATCAGAACGCATCACCGCTCGATCGCCGAGCAGCTGATCGCGCGACGGCAAGCGCTAGCCGCCGAGGTGATCGCAGCAGTGCAGGCCGCCGAAGCGCTGCCGCCGCTACCGAGCGAGGCGCTGCCCGAGCCGATCGAGCATTCCGGCGCGACTTAAATGAAAGGCCCAGGGCGTAAAGCTCTGGGCCTTCATACTACGGCTGTTGCGCGGTGCCAACACCCTCATAAAATTGCCGGATGTAGGTAATCACCTGCCAGACCTGCTCATCGTCGAGTGCATCCCCGAAGCCGGGCATAGCCGTGCCGGGCTTGCCGCCTTTGATCCAGCCGTACACCTCGGCATCGGTGTGCATGGAGAAGTGCTGCTGTGTGAAATCGGCGGGCAATCCCGGCAGCGCGCGGGCGGCAGGACCATCGCCGCGACCGGTTTCGCCGTGGCAGCTGACACAGTTCTGCTGATAGATCGCCTTGCCGGCAGCCAGCACCTCGGTCGTCGGGCTCAGCGGATTCTCGGTTTCGGTGGCGCGCACAAAATAGTACGGAATCGTCGTCGCCACAAACGCGCAGGCGATCAAAATAATGCTGCTCATCTGGAAGCGCCCGCGCCAGCTACGATTGACCGGCAGCTGGCTGAACGCCGCCGCCACCAGCGCCACAACCAGCAGCAGCGCCCAGACCGGCGGTGCCGCCGAGGCACTTTGCATACCGCTGAGCGTAGTTGTGTCGACAGGAAATGTATGGCGCAGATCGTTCATACCGCTGGCCCGCACAATCGCCTCGATATTCCAGGTACCTTGCATCGTCAGCACCGAAGCGCGCTCACCCCAGCGTCCAGGCTCGATCTCGCGCAATTCTAGATCTTGCTCGCCCGCCATGTGCGCTGGCATCGAGGAGCGCAGAATCACCTCGGGCGTAATCCCAGCCGGCAAGCCGCGCACATCCAGCGCAAAGATGTCACCGGCGATATTGCCGCGCACCACTTGCAGCGTCAGCGTCGCCTCGTCGACAGTGGCGCTGCTGACGTAGCCCGGCGCGAGCGCCAGCGCATCGCGGCCCGGCGTCGAGGCCGTCAGCACACCAACCGCCAGCAGCAGCACTACACTGGCCGCGATCTCAAAGCGCACGCTCTGCCGCAGCTGATCCAGCGCCGCCGGTGTGTGGCGTGCCGCCGCCGACAGCAGCGGCGTGATCCGCCAGCGGTTGTAGCCGCCGATCGCCAGCAGCAGCGAGAACAGTCCCAGCTTGATCAGCAGCGCCAGGCCGTAGGTAGTCGACCATAGCTCGCTGATGTGGCCCAGCCGCTGCAATGCCGTGTAGATCCCGGTCGCGGTCAGAATGATCACGGCGGCGGTCGCCAGGCCCGTGAAGCGCGCGACCAGCAGCGTTGGCTTGCCATGCAGCTTCTCGGTCTCGTTGCCACGCAGCGCGCGCACACCCAGCAGCAGCGCCGGCAGCGCACCGATCCAGGCGCCGGTCGCCAGTAGATGCACAAAATCAAAGAAGATCGCCACGCCGGTCTTGATCGCGCTGAGCACGCTGCCATCCTGCGTTTGTGGTGCCGCACTGTGACTCAGCAGACTGATCGTCAGGAGCGCGCCGCCGCCGAGGATCAGCGCAGCCAGGCGTCGGTAAGAAAAAGCCAAGCTCAGCGCCGCCACTAGCAGCAGCGCCAGCAGCACGCGCAGCCCAAGCAGCAATCCCACCCGCGATCCCGTGAGCAGTCCGAGCACGCCCAGGCCGGTGTTGCTGGCCGACGAAATCAGCATCCCCAGCGCCGCCAATAGTGCCACGATCGCCGAGCCGAGCATCAGCCGTCGTAGCGCGGCAGCCAGCGTTTGGGAAACAGCCGACTCAGGCGCGACCACCGGCTGCCAGATCGCCCAGCCAAAGATCAGGCTGCCGACAACCAGCGAGAGCGACAGCACCGTCAGCCAGCGCAGCGCCACATCCACTGGCGATGGCAGTGCCAGCGGATCGGGCGGCGCGGGCGGCAGCTGCACAGGCGCGTTGGCCGCCGAAGGATCGCCGATCGCAAACGCCACGACGCCTTCCATGGTGTGACCATCCGCCGCCGACAGCGTGCGCCACTGCAGCACATACTGGCCCTCCGGCAGCGCGGGCAGATCCAGCAGCATCACGTACGCATCGTTGGGATCGACGCGGCTGAGATCGGTGCTGACCGGGCCGCCCTCCACGCTCAACAGCACGGCGCGGCTATACGAAGCTTCGAGCGGCTCGCTGAAGCGCAGTCGTGCTGTGGGCGGCGCTTCCGCGATCACCTGATTCGCGGCGGGCGTGGACTCGACAAGATTCGCGTGGGCTTGCGTGCTGCGAGGAAAGAACGCGAGAACACAGAGACAAATACCAAACAGAACAAAGCTTAGCCGTCGCATTAAATATCACCAGCCCATCTTCTAAAACCACCGACGGTACAAAGAGCGACGCGGCAGTGCCGAGCACCGCCGCGTCTTGACCAATGCTCTGCCTAGCGCGACGACCGCGCCACCGACGGCTCGCCGACCTTGGCGCGATTACCACGACCACGCAGCGCGACGATCGCCACGCCGAGGCTGACCAGACCAAAGAGCAGACCGCCACCGCCGAGCAGCGTCGCCGTGCGCGCCGAGCTTTGGGCCGCAGCCAGCTGCGTGCTCAGCTCGCTGGCAGCCGGCACCGAGGCCGGAAATTGCAGCGCCGCCGGAGCCTGCACCGCGTTAAAGCCGCCCGGCTTCGAGGTGAAGCTCTCGTCAACCTGCGTGCCCTCGATGTCGCCGGAGAAACGGAAGGTATAGTCGCCTGCCGCCGTGGGATAGAAGTGGGCCTTGTAGTGACCTGGCTCGTTCCAAACCGGCGTCAGCGTCATGTCGCGCTGCTCCGCACCAAAGATCACCTGCGCCTTGAGCGTCTTCTCCAGACCCTCGACCGGCTGCTTGGTCTCGGTGTTGGTGATCTCGACCGACATGCCGTTGAGCTCACCCTCGAAAGCCGGCTCGTTCAAGAAACCGACCACAAAGGTGTAGCTGCCGACATCGCGATGCTCATGCGCCGACGCGCTCGACACACTGAAGAAACCGCCGACGACCAACATAACCAGCAGGAAAGCGCGCAAAAAGCGGGAATTGTTCATAAGGAAATGCTCCAATCGAAAATAGCTTACTACGCGAGCCGACAGCCGGCTCGAACAGGCACGATCGTCTCAGCAGCGTGTGCCGAGATGGACTAAGCTAGATCGGGAGCGAATCGTGGAGGGGCGAGTGGCGGCGGCAGAGCCAGCAGCCGCAGCTGTGGCTTACGATCCACACGCTGCAAACCAACCGCAGCAATTTGAAAGACAATGCTCGTCAGCAGCACCACGCCGATCGTCAGGGCGCTGGGCGCAACCTCGGAGGATTGGCCCATCACATAGTCGCAGAGCGCGTGATCACCGTGCTCGTTGATCAGCAGCAGCCCGTGTGAATTGAAACTTGCCGTAACAGCCGAGGCCGGCTGATAGTGCGCGTGGTGATGTCCGCCATGATCATGCTGTGCCGTGTGCTCCTCGCCCAACGCCGCGCAGTGAACAACGCACGCCAGCGGCCCACTCACAACCAGCGTCATGAGCAGCACGCCGAGGCTGGCGGACCACCAGGGCCGCGCCGACCAGCGCCGCATCATCTTGCGAAGTTGAGCTGTGAGCTTGCGAAACAATGACACATCCATCTGTGGCGAACGTTTGAGAATAATTGTAGCTGACAAATCCAGAAGATCAACCTGACTGTGGCTGAGTCTAACGTACTGAGTAGGATCTAGGGTGAAGATCAATTCACCTGAGTGCTGTAAATCTCCACCGAGATCCTTCAAATCATACCCACGACCACAGCGCCAACAAAAAACCGATCCCCAATCCAGCGCTGCCGGATCAGGGATCGGTGGTGTACATGTCGAGCAGGAGCTAGAAAGCCCGCTTCAAGATGCCGATCGCGCCCTGCTTCCACGGCACGCGGTGCGAGATACCCGACTGTGACTGGAACTGCGCGCGATTATCGATGTACCACTTGAAGTTGCGCAGCAGCGCGTCCTTATTCGAGTACTTCGGCCTGAAGCCCAGCTTGCGCTCAGCCTTCTCGATCGACACAAACGAATCTTTGGAGGCCGTCTCGTAGACCCATTTGTAGAGCGGCGACACACGCAGCGCCTCAAGTACGCGCAGGCCCCAGATCGCGGGCGTGGCCGGAAAGCCGATGATGCGCTTGCCAAAGCCGGCGTAGTCAAGCACAGCCTGATAGTCCTGCTTCATGGTGCTGAACTCCGCCGCGCCGATGTTGAAGGTATCGTTGACGACATCTTCGGGCAGCGTCAGCGACAGATAGATCGCCTCGCACAGATCCTCGACGTCCAGCAGCTGATAGCGATTGTTGCCGCTGCCGATCATCGGGAAGTTGCGCTTGTCGAGCGCCCAATCGTAGAGCAGCGCGAACACACCCAGCCGCTCCGGCCCAATAAACGATTTTGGCCGCAGCACCGGCACGACCAGGCCCTTGGCGCGATATTCGAGACAGACCATCTCGGCCTGAATCTTGGCCTGACCATAGGCCCCGACGCCTTCCAGGCGATCGTTCTCGTAGAGCGGATGGTGATCGGGAATGCCATATACCGCCGTCGACGAGATATGCACCGCACGCTTCACATTGTGGTGCAGCGCGACTTCCAGCACCGTGCGCGTGCCCACGACATCGGTGGTATAAATGTCGTCCTGCGAGTAGAGCGGCAAGGCAGCTGCGGTGTGAACCACAAAGTCCACGCCTTCCATCGCCCGATCGACGGTTTCCATGTTGCGAATATCGCCCTTGATTGCCGTGATCTTGTCGCGCATATCCGGATAGGTAAAATCCTCAAGATCCAGCGAGACAATCGCATAGCCGCGCGCATGGAGGTAGCGAATTAGATTAATCCCAAGGAAGCCTGAGCCTCCAGTTACGAGTACTTTTTGTTGATCCATTAAAGTATCCCTCCAATTTATGGTAACTCTGTGGTAATATGGACATGGCACAAACGGCACATGCGAAAGGTCGCACCAAGTTGCACATTTTATCACAAATTACCTGCGGGTAATTTGGTCCTGAGTAGGATATAGGACTACAAACGTGCTTGACGGTACAATAGTCCATGTGCTATAGTCGCTATAAGTAAATGAGAATTAACCAGTGAAGAGCACCACACGCCTTTTCAACCTATATTACTACTTTAGCGGGGCAGATATAGCTGCGACACGCTGAGTAGCGGTGTTCACAAACTTGTGAAACTACGGAGCGTGAGGCAGCAAGGCCCACGCTCCTTTTTACTTAATCCTCTCGCTATCGATGACGCTGGCTGAGAACCTCTGCTATCAACGACGCTGGCCGAGATCACCACAATCCGCTCAACTCCTACCAAGAATCTTTCTGATGGAGGACAGGATGATCATGTATTGTCGTGGAATTCGCGGTGCGACGACCAGCGAAGCCAACACCCCCGACGCGATCTTGCGGGCAACACAGGAGCTACTCCTGATGTTGATCGAGGCCAACGATCTCGATAGCGCGGACATCGGCAGCGTTATTTTCTCCACCACGCCCGACCTCACCGCCGAATTTCCCGCACTCGCCGCCCGCGAACTGGGCTGGCACGATGTTGCCCTCATCTGCACCCACGAGATGTCGGTGCCCAAAGCGCTACCCATGTGCGTCCGTGTCCTGATTCACTGGAATACGCCCAAGTCTCAGGCCGAGATCAAGCATGTGTATATCAAAGGCGCGCGCACTCTGCGACCGGAGCGAGGAATTGAGCTTGAGTCGGCGATTGCCTAGCCCGCGCTAGACAGCGTTGAATATCAGGCTGCAACGACGCATTTACTTGATCAGTAAATCTTAACTCCAGACTCCGCCACGCGCCTACCAGGCACCACTTTCAGCTAAACGACGGTTTTTGGGGCTGTTATGACAGCAGATACAGCTTCAAGATCCGCGAAGCAGAGCTTAAATTAAGAATCCATTAAAGGAGCGAATCAATGATCATCGCGATGAAGGCAGCAGCTACAGCAGTTCAGGTAGCGGAAGTATTAGCGCGGCTCGAAGAGATCGGGCTGTCGGGGCAGGTTTCGCAGGGTGAAGAGCGCACCGTGATCGGCGTGCTGGGCTCACCGATTCCTAACGGCCTGACCGGTGCCATGGAAGCGATGCCCGGCGTCGAAAAGGCGCTGCGTGTGACCAAAGGCTACAAGCTGGCCAGCCGCGAGTTCCAGCCAGTGCCCACAATCGTCAAAGTGCGTGACGTCGAGATCGGCGGCAACGAGCTGGTGGTGATGGCCGGCCCGTGCTCGGTCGAGAGCGAGGAGCAGCTGCTGCGCACGGCATACGGCGTGCGCGAGGCCGGCGCGAAGCTGCTGCGCGGCGGCGCGTACAAGCCCCGCACCTCGCCCTACGCGTTCCAG
>JAFAYS010000203.1 GCA_019240175.1 Chloroflexota bacterium
GAACCTAGAACCCAGAACCTAGAACCGGTATCTTCTTGGTTCTTAGTTCTAGGTTCTAGGTTCTCTATCTCCCGTCCATGCTATAATCGAGCCTATGAACATCGCAACGCTTATTCGCCCGGACCTGGCCGCGCTGG
Organism: Chloroflexota bacterium; assembly: GCA_019240175.1. Classification (GTDB taxonomy): domain Bacteria; phylum Chloroflexota; class Chloroflexia; order Chloroflexales; family Kallotenuaceae; genus LB3-1. Next base: position 138 of record JAFAYS010000203.1, read on the forward strand.
AGCCTTACACGCCGATCGTGCCGTTTGAAGCGCTGAGCGAGCGCCTGGGCTTGCCTGCCGAGCAGATTATTAAGCTCGACGCCAACGAGAATCCGTACGGCCCGTCGCCACGGGCGCTGCACGCCATCGCCGAGTACCCGCACTACGCGATCTATCCCGACCCCGATCAGCTGCCGCTGCGCCGTGCGCTGGCTAGCTACACAGGGCAGCCTGTGGAGCGGATTCTGTGCGGCAACGGCTCCGACGAGATCATCGATCTGCTGATGCGCTTGTTTCTTGCGCCCGGCGATGTTGTTGTCGAGTCGCCGCCGACCTTCGGCATGTACAGCTTCAACACCGGCGTGGTTGGCGGGCGCATCGTGCAGGTGCCGCGCAACGACGATTGGAGCGTGGATGTCGAGCAGCTGGCCGAGGCCGTGGAGCGCGAGCGTGCCAAGCTGGTCTTTTTGCCGTCGCCGAATAATCCCGACGGCGGCGTGCTGCCACGCGCGGCGATCGAGCGGCTGCTGGAATTGCCCGCCGTGATCGTGATCGACGAGGCCTACGCCGAGTTCAGCGGCGAGAGCGTGGCGGATCTGGTTGGCCACGCGCCGAACCTGATCGTGCTGCGGACTTTCTCGAAGTGGGCCGGGCTGGCGGGGCTGCGCATCGGCTATGGGCTGATTCCCGAGCCGATCATCGAGCATCTGTGGAAGATCAAGCCGCCCTACAATATCAACATGGCCGCCGTCGCTGCTGGCGTCGCATCGCTGGCCGATCTGCCGCATCTGATGGACAACGTCGACAAGATCGTCGCTGAGCGCGAGCGACTGTTCACGGCGCTGCAAACGATCGACGGCTTCCACCCGTATCCATCGCGGGCGAACTTCATTCTGATCCGGCTGCGTGATGGCCGTGCGCGCGAACTGAAGTTAGCCTTGGAGCAGCGGGGTATTTTGGTGCGGCACTACAGCAAGCCTGGCCTCAGCGACTGCATTCGGATCAGCGTCGGCATGCCCGCACAAAATGATCGCGTGCTGTCCGAGCTGCAAACACTCAACGGTCAATATTAATCTTTGTTCCTGTGTTCTCTAGGTTCTAGGTTCTTAGTTCTAGGTTCTTTATTCTCCCGAGGTTTTCATGCGCGACGAATCGATCAGCTCTTTGCTCGACTTTGCCCAGGAGTTGGCCTGGCAGGCCGGTAAAATGACGCTGGCCTACTACGGCACCGGCGTCGTCCCCGAGATCAAGGCCGATCTTTCGCCTGTCACGATCGCGGATCGTCAGGCCGAGGAGCGGCTGCGCACGCTGATCGGGGAGCGCTTCCCGGATCACGGCATTCTTGGCGAGGAGTTCGGCGAGACCAATCCGGGCGCGCGCTATCGCTGGATTCTCGATCCGATCGACGGCACCAAATCGTTTGTGCAGGGCGTGCCGCTCTACGGGGTGCTGGTCGGTTTGGAGCACGACGGCGAGGCGATCGTCGGCGTGTGCTTTTTGCCGGCGCTCAACGAGATGATCGCGGCGGGCCAGGGCGAGGGCTGCACCTTCAACGGGCGGCGCACGCAGGTCAGCCAGGTTTCTCAGCTAAGCGACGCGGTGCTGCTCTGCTCGGATGCGCGCTCGTTTGACGAGTACGGTCGCGGCGCAGCCTACCGCGAGCTTGAGCAGCGTGTCAAGTTCGGGCGCGGCTGGGGCGATTGCTACGGCCATGTGCTGGTCGCCACGGGTCGCGCTGAGATCATGCTCGATCCGATCATGAATGTGTGGGATTGCGCCGCGCTCCTGCCGATCGTCGCTGAGGCGGGCGGCACCTTCACCGACTGGCGCGGCGTCGCGACGATCCACGGTGGCAATGCGATCTCAACCAACGGGCGGCTGTTCGAGGATGTGCTGGCGATCGTGAAGAACGACGAAGAACCTAGAACCTAGAACTTAGAACCAAACGGAAGAACAAAGAACAACGGAAAAACCAGGCATCAAGAATCTAGAATCGAACAAAGGAATAAATGAACAGAGCAGAGTTCCCCTTTGTTCTTTTGTTTGCTTGTTCTTTTGTTTGCCCGAAGGGCTTAACTCATGCCAAGAATTGCGACGATCGAGCGAACGACTAAAGAAACGCAGATTACGCTGACGCTGAACCTCGACGGCACCGGCCAGTCCACGATCAGCACCGGCGTTGGTTTTTTCGATCATATGTTGGAGCACATCGCCAAGCACGGCCAGTTTGATCTGACGGTGCAGTGTGTCGGCGATCTGCATATTGACGAGCATCACACCGCCGAGGACGTGTCGATTTGCTTGGGGCAGGCGCTCAACCAGGCGCTCGGCGATAAGGCCGGGATTGTGCGGGCGGCGCATGCGTTTGTGCCCATGGACGAGGCGCTGTGTTTCGCCGCGATCGACATCAGCGGGCGACCCTACGCCGTGATCGACGCCGAGTTTCACACCGATCGCATCGGTGGGCTGAGCACGGATCTGATCTGGCATATCTTCGAGACGATCGTGATTCACGCGCGGATCACGGCGCATCTGCGCGTGCAGTATGGCCGCAACGATCATCACAAGGCCGAGGGACTGTTCAAGGCCTTTGCGCGGGCGCTCGACGGCGCGACGCGGATCGATGAGCGGCTGCAGGGCCAGGTGCCGAGCACCAAAGGCGTGCTGTGAGCGAGCCGACGGCGGCGATCACATGGGAGCGGCTGGCCCACGCGCTGGCACCCGAAATCCTGGCGCTGGTCGAGCGGGCGGTGCGGATCGCGGAAGAACAGCAGCAGCCGATCTATCTGGTTGGCGGGCCGGTGCGCGATCTGCTGCTGCGCCAGCCGATCACCGATATCGATTTGGTGGTGGAGGGCGATGCCTGGACGATCGCCGAGGCGTTTCAAGCTGAGACCGGCGGCAAGCTGACCAAACATGCGGCATTTCGGACGGCGGCGGTCGAGATCGCGCTTGGCTCACAGCCATTCGTGATCGATTTTGTGACCGCGCGCCGCGAAAGTTATCCTACGCCCGCCGCGCTGCCGGTCGTCACGCCCGCGCACATTCACGACGATCTGCGTCGCCGCGACTTTACGATCAACACGCTGGCGCTGCGACTGACAAGCGCTGACGCGACGCTGCTCGATCCGTTCGCCGGCCAGCAGGATCTGCGCGCCGGGCTGGTGCGTGTGCTTCACGACGAGTCATTCATCGACGATCCGACGCGGATTTTGCGCGGCGTGCGTTTTGCCGCGCGCTTCGCCTTCGTGGTCGAGCCGCATACCACGGCCTTAGTTGGGGCGGCGCTGGCTGAAAACATGATCGCCCGCACGTCGTCGCAGCGGATCTTGCACGAGCTGTGGCTGCTGCTGGCTGAGCAACGACCAGAGCAGGCGCTGCTGCTGCTGCATGAGTGGGGCGCGTTTCCGCAGCTTGAGCTGCTCTGGAGCAGTGATTGGCTAGCGCAGTTTCCCGCCGCGCGTGCCGCTGCCTGGCCGGATCTGCCGCTGCTCGGTTTTGGCCTATTGATCTGGCCGATGAATCAAACGCAGCGTGCGGCTTTTGCGACGCGCTATAACCTGCCGACGGCTGAGCGTAAGCTGCTGCACGAGCTGCCGTTTGCGGTGCCGCCCGCGCTGGATCAGCCCGAGCTGTCGGCGGTGGAGCT
>JAFAYS010000218.1 GCA_019240175.1 Chloroflexota bacterium
GAACCTAGAACCCAGAACCTAGAACCAAAGACTAGGAACGAGGATTTGTACACGAGAACAGGCCGCTGCGCTGTGCAGTCGGCCTGTTTCGCTAGCTGAAGTTCAGACTCAGGCTTATGTAGACGTGGGCGGCTCCGGTTGCGGGGCCGTCAAACCGCTGGCCTCGGCTGCCGCATCCAAAACGCCAATGGCTGACTGGGGCGGAGTCAGCACGCGCACGCCGCGCTCGTCAATCAGCAGCTCGCGCAGTGTGGAGTCATACGCGCTGTAGCGCATTTTGAGCACCGCGAGAATCCGTCGCACCGCGCCTTGCGCCGCCGTCTGCTGCACGATCACAATATTGTCGGCCAGCAGCGACAAGGGCGTCTCGGCGACGTCGAATTGGAACCCGGCGAACGGCTTGATTTCGACCATCACCATCGTGGTCACGCCCGCCATATACAGGTTGCGCACCAGCGCCGCCAGATAATCGTTGGCACGCTCGCCTAGCGCCTGCATAACCACGCGCACATTGTCGATCACAACCCGCTGCGTCGTCGGCGTGATCGCCGCAAACAGCTGAGCGGCCATCTCGTCCGGATTGAGCTCGACCGGAGAAAGATGCAGGAATGTGAATGTCCCGGCATCAAGCGTAGAATCAAGCGGAAGGCCAAGAAACTCAGCTTTGGCCCGTACTTCAGGCAGCTGTTCCTCAAAATTAAGAAAGACCGTGGTGGTCGTCGGCGTGACGTCCGCCAGCGACCAGGCTAGCCCAAGCGTGGTTTTGCCGACGCCCGGCGCGCCAACCAGCAAGGTGATCGTTCCCGCCGTGGGACCGCCGCCCAGTATGTGATCCAGCTCCGCCAGATGGAATGGTACGCGGCCTGATGGGCGTGGCTGCGCCTCAGCCAGTGTGTAGCTTTCCAGGCGTGGCGTGATCGTTATGCCGCTATCACTGATCGAATAGCTGTGCAACCCGGCAAGATGCGGGCTGCCGCGCTGTTTGACTACCTCGATCCGGCGGCTGTGCTGCCAGCCATTGAGCCCGTAATGCAAACCGAGCACAACATCGGCGGAGGTTAAGCCCGTGGTCGTCGGCTCCTCGCGCGCGGTGCCGGTGATCGTCAGCAGCATCGTCACCTTGAAATAGGTGAGCTGGGTTGCCAGCGCGGCCAGCAGGCGGCGCAGCGCCGTCGTATCGTTGATCTGATCGGTCAGCCCTTGAAACCCATCGATCAACACGATCCGCGCCTCAGACTCACGAATAATCTTCATGATTGTTGCCGCCCCTGTATCGACGTTCATACCGATCATCGAGGGGAGCGACACAAGCGTCAGCGACCGGCTCACGACCTGCTCGTCGAAAAAGGCAAAGGGCCGCAGATGGTCGAGCAGCTTGCTATGACCCTCGGCGTACGCGGTTAAGATCAGAACGGGCTGCCCTTGCTCCACAACATGAAACAGAATCTGGCTGGCCAGCACAGTTTTGCCGGCACCGGTTGGACCAACCACAACCACAAGTGCATTGTCACTGAGGCCACCACACAGCAGCGTATCTAATCCAGGAACGCCAGTTGCCCACAGCTCCGCTGGTATGGTCATCAAGAGATCTCCCTTCTCTGAGATCAAGGCGACGACATGCCCCACGCCGTGGATCACACGCTGGGTCCACTCGTGGCAGCACCAAATTAGCTAGGAAAATGTACGCTGGGCATCATATGCGCAGTATAGGCAGTCTAGTTGATATCAGGTCATTTCGCAAGACCGCCGAGGTGGGTATTAATCAGCGCGAGCAGGGGCAGCAGCTCAAAGGGCTTCGTAATGACGGCACTAAATAAACCGGCATAGCGCTGCTGGAACGCGGCGCTCATCGCAATGATGGGGATCTGTGCAGTCTGCGGATCGGCATGCAGCCGGCGACTCAGCTCGTAGCCATCCATGATCGGCATCATGATATCGGTCAGGATCAGATCGGGATGCGACTCCTGGGCACATTCCAGGCCGAGCTTGCCATTCCAGGCCAGCAGCACCGTGTAGCCTTCCAGCTGCAAAAGATCCTGGATCATGAGCCGAATCGGCTCTTCGTCATCAATTACAAGAATCGTGAGATGGCGGTGCGCTCCAGCAGAGGGAGCGGCATCGCCGATGAGCACTGGCTGATTTTTTCGATCCACGGTACGGGCCATTCCAGCTCGATTACTGAATACCTTAATCCTGGCAGCATATATGAGCAGGACTAAGGCCAGCAGCCTGGCGTGAAAAGGCCCAAGTAGCGCCGATTACCTCAGCGGTAGGAGCGGCGCACACGCGGCGTCGGCGCGACTGCCGTTGCAACACCTTCACCGCCCTCGGCTGGAAACACCAGTTGAAAGCTGCGGTGCAAGATATCGCGAATCATGCGATCCTCGGATCGCGACGCCGTCAGAATGACCGCTGTCACCTGCGACTCGCCCGGCACACGACCTTCGACATCCGCGCGGGTCCACCAGCTCCAGCGCCGAACAACCGTCAAGATCGCATCTTCCTGAGCACCAAGCCGAAGTTGGACTTCGGTTGATGATGGGTAGCTTAGCTGCGCCATACGCTCTTCCTGCTCCTCTTGCTCGCAAAACCAATCGCCAGCTCCGCCAGGTGCTGCCGTCCAAACCGCGTAGCGTATGCCAATCTACGCATGCCGGTGCCGTCGATCTGGTCGCTGCTCAGGCGACGACCAGCCGCCAGGCTTGCTAGATCGATCTCACACTGAGGCGGCCTAGGCTGGATAGCGCTCTACCAGCAGCCGCAGCGCTGTTCGTTCTTCGCCATCGATCGCAACATCAATGAAGAACGGAACACAGCCTACATCAATATGGTCGTCTCGGAGATAGGCACGGGCAATCGCGATCGCCTTAATCGCCTGGTTGGTAGCACCTGCGCCAATGCACTGGACCTCAACACTGGCATGCTGCCGCATCACACCAGCGATCGCGCCCGCGACGGCGCTTGGACGCGATCGCGTGCTGACCTTGAGGATATCGGCGCTTCTCGACAGGGCGCGTGACGGCTCAACGCTTGTCGCCAACGCTGGCTCCAGGCCTGAATCTGGATGAGGCTCAGATGGGTCAGGTGCGTACATAAGCATACCTCCGAAAGATGATGCGCATCAGCCTCAGCGTTTAGACTGGGCC
>JAFAYS010000269.1 GCA_019240175.1 Chloroflexota bacterium
TAGCCTGCGCATTGCGCTGGATCGCCAGTTGGCTCATACTTAACACGAAGACGTGCAGCCGATAAAAGTCCCGGTTCCCTCACTTCCCTGCGGCTTGGCGTATATGCGGCTGCGCCGAGCGGCTGGAGTCCTATGAATGCCATCAAGAGAACCAGGGAAGCCATCCCCAACCATCGAATCATCAGTGGATTCATTTAACTACCTTGCTTTCAAGAGGCACCATAGCAACTATGGTGCAGTAGGACAGTCGCGGCCTCGCCGCCAGTAACGCTTGATAGAGCGCATCCTGCGATAATATCCGCTCAATCGCTCACAGTGAACGCTTCACGAGGGGGGGGTAGTGGCTGGGGGAAGGCTATTCTACCAAAACGGTACAAAAAAGCAAATCTTGCATCCTCCCCCGAGCGGTGCGGCAGATCCTGCTCGGTTGCCGGCTCGATACGGATTACCGAAGGATCGAGAGGAGACATAGCCGATCCAGGATTACAGCGTTAGCCCAGCAGTCGCTCGTAGACCGCGATCAGGCCAGACGCCAGCTGATCGTAGCCGAAGCTGCCGGCGATCTTCTCACGCGCGCGCTGGCCCATCACCCGCCGCAGCTCGGCGTCCTGGCCCAGCTCTAGCACTCTGGCCGCGAAATCGTCCACGTCGTCGCGACGACAGGCAAAGCCGGTCACGCCATCCTCGACAACCTCGGGCAGCGCTGAGGCGTTGGTGGTCACGACGGGCCTACCGCACGCGCCAGCCTCCGCCGCCACAATGCCGAAGCCTTCGACGCGCGCCGGAAACAGCAGAATATCGCAGCTCTGGTAGGCGGCCACCAGTTCATCACGGTCGGGCGTGCCGATCGGGATCATGCGCGGATGCGGCGGCGCGGCCTGCACCGATTGGAAAGAAGAGGTGTAGTAGAGCACATAGTCGGCGGGCAGCCGATCCATGATCGCGGGCAGTAGATCGAAGCCTTTGCGCCGCGTGCGATTGCCGACGAAGAGCAGCCGAATCCGTCCATCGCTGGCCGGCAGCCCGTGGTCGGTGCGCGCCCAATCCTCAGTCGGCACGAAAACATCGGTGTCGATGCCGTCATAGACCACAGTTGTATCGAGCTTACCGTAGGTTAGCGCGGTCTGCTGCTGCGTATATTTACTGACACAGACAACGGCATCCGCCCGCCGCACCGACAAGCCGTCGTAGGTGTACTCCACCAGGCGATAGAAGAGGCGCTGCTGCGGCGAAGAGTACGGCTGCAGCAGCGGATCGGTGGTGAGATGATGCACCGTCGTCACCAGCGGCACGCCGCGCTGTTTGAGCGCCCAGGCCACCCGCGATCGACCCTGGATGATGTCGTGGCCACGCGACCAGCCGCGACCCAGCCCGAGCGGCGCGAGCATCGGCAGGAAGTTATGCAGATACGGCAGCCGCCGCAGCGTCGGATCGTGGCCGGCGCGGCGCACCGAGCGGGTGATGTTGTTGATGCCGATGTCCACGCCGCCCTTGCCGATCGGCGCGACGTAGAGCGGACGTAGCGTGCGCTGGGACGCCGAAGCTGCCACGACTAGGATCTCACCGGCTCGGCAATGCTCTCGCGAGGAGGCGTCGCGCTGGTCTGGCCCGGCACCGCGACTTTTTCCGCCAGCACAAAGTACGGCCCCGTGCGCAGCCGGCCTAGCAGCCGCACATCCAGCTCCATCAGCAGTGTCAGCACGAAGAGCGCCCAGTACACCGGGCTGCGCGGCGTCAGCTGGTGGCGAATACGCCGCCGCGCCACGATCTCGCGCTGCGTACCGTCCGAGGTCGCCTGCGGCGCTGTGGTCTCCAGCTCGGCGGGCTTGGCGCGGCCACGCGCGATCGCGGCCTCGCCTAGCTTCATCAGCACATGCTCGACAAAGCTGGTGATCACGGTGTTCCAAAAGCGCGCCTCGACCACGCGCATGCCCGCGCGCTCCAATGCAGCCTCGACATCCTCAAAGGTTCGCAGCGCCTTGATATGATCCGATTTTCGCCGTGCCTCACGCTCGAAATAATACACGCCACGCTTGACGAACCATTGGCCGAGCCGCCGCGAGAAGTTGATCAGCGGCTGGACGCGCGACAGCTCCTTGGTGTTGGAGAAGGCCGCGAAGCGTCCGCCGGGCCGCAGCACCCGCGCTGTCTCGGCCAGATACGCGTCGATCACATCCAGCGGAAAATGCTCAAGCACGTCTACCGAGAGCACCTTGTCGAAGCTATCGTCGGCGAAGGGCAGCTTGCGCGAGTCGGCCTGCGCCAGCGCGATCGTCTGAACGGCGGCATCGGCGTAGAGCGTGGCCGGATCCGAGCCGACCATCAGCCCGACCGCATCGGCGTTCCAGACGGCAAAGCGCCCGTTGCCGCAGCCGTTGTCCAGCACGCGATCCTCAGGCGAAAGTCGCAGCATGCGGCGCAGCACGCGCTGGCGCACACCAGCGGCCAGCAGCGCGGGAGCCGTATCGCGATAGTCCAGCTCCTCGGCCATATGCTCTTCTTCGGCCACGTACTTCGACACATAGTCGAAGCTGGTCGCGCGCGGCATCAGATCGATGTAGCCGTCGTGCTGCGGATACTCGCTGCGACAGTCACTACAATGAACCGCCGCGCTGGTGACATATAAATTCCGGCTGCCACAGGTCGGACACTGGAGCAGCCGGTAAAGATCTCGGGGAATCATGCGTTATCCTGCACAGTTATAAGCGAGGGGCGGCATGGCCCCCCACCCTCCACACGGCCCGCGGGCACGGCGAACCGAAAGCAATTCTACCACAGAAAAGTCATCGGATTGCAACGTTTCAAAGTTGACACCACTATCGATGCGTTGCTGCTATACGTTCTGAATGTGCTATCCAGCGCCTAAATCCGCCAGAATCAGGTCGACGACGCACCCGTAGTGAGCCAAATCCGAGCGTTTGCTAGCGAAACCCGCGCGGATCTTGCGCGGATTTTGCACGGATGATCGCGGCCCTACACACCGACAAATCGCTCGGTCAGATCGGCGACCTCGGCGTACTTCTGCTTGAGCGCGTCGAGGCCTTCACTGGTGACGGACGGCATGTTGCGGTAGATCTGCTTGTCGAGCATGCGATCTTTCTCGCCGCCGGGCCAGATACGCCACGAGTCGTTGTCGATCATGTCGGCCACGACCAGATTACCTGATGGATCGCGGCCAAACTCGATCTTGAGATCGATCAGCGCGACATCGTGCGCAGCCCAGGCTTGTTCCAGCAGCTCAAACACGCGCCGGCCCTGCTCGGTCATCTG
>JAFAYS010000278.1 GCA_019240175.1 Chloroflexota bacterium
CTCGCCCATCAAGAGCTTGAAGGCAGCGGCGGCCAGATCGGTTGGGCTGTACTCTTCGCCGAGGTCTTCGGCCATGATCACGTACTGCTCAAGCCCACCCGCAGCGATCGTCTCGCGCAATGTTTCCTTGAACGATTCACGGCGGCGTGCCACAACATCGGAGATGGTTGGCAAGCGCATGCGCTGGATCTGCGAATTGGTGGTGCGCTCAATGATCTTGAGCAGTCGCCGCTCGCGCGGCGTGACCAGCGTGATCGCTGTGCCCGTGCGACCGGCGCGTCCGGTACGACCGATGCGATGGACATAGATCTCGGGATCGAGCGGAATGTCGTAGTTGATCACGTGCGAGACATGCTCGACGTCCAGACCACGCGCGGCGACGTCGGTCGCAACCAGCAGTTCGACTTGGCTGCTGCGGAAGCGGCCCATGACGCGATCGCGCTGCACCTGGCTTAGGTCGCCGTGCAGTGTTTCGGCGGGAAAAGCCCGCGCGATCAGCCGCTCACCGAGCGAATCGACTTCGCTCTTGGTGCGACAGAAGATGATCGCCGAAGTTGGCGTCTCGAAATCAAGGAGGCGTGCCAGAATCTCGAATTTATCGCGTCCGCCGACCTCGTAGTAGATCTGGCGGATCTGCGGCACGGTCATCTGCTCGGCTTGCACCGTGATGCGCTGCGGATCGCGCATGTAGCGCCGTGCCAACTCAGCGATTGGGCCAGGCATTGTGGCCGAGAAGAGCGCCGTCTGGCGACCCTCGGGCGTTTCCTGCAAGATCGCCTCGATATCCTCGATAAAGCCCATATCCAGCATCTCGTCGGCTTCGTCGAGCACGACGGTGCTCACACGATCGAGCTTGAGCGTGCCGCGCCGAATGTGGTCGAGCAGTCGACCAGGCGTGCCTACGACGATCTGTACGCCGCGATCCAGGGCGCGCAGCTGGCGATCGATCGGCTGGCCGCCGTAGACGGGCAGGATCGCAATGCGCTGGTATTTGCCGTAGGAGTGAAAGGCTTCCGCGACCTGAACCGCCAGCTCACGGGTTGGCGTCAGCACCAGCGCTTGCGGCGTGCGAATATTGGTATCCAGCTTTTCGATGATCGGCAGCGCAAAGGCCGCCGTCTTACCGGTGCCGGTCTGTGCCTGGGCGATGACGTCCACGCCCTCGCTCATGCGGTTAATCGTTCGTGCCTGGATCGGCGTGGGCTCTTCGTAGCCGAGCTCGGCAATGGCTTTTAGCGTCGGTTCGCTGAGACCCAGTTCTTCAAAAGTAATAGCCTCGTTCATTTGTGTACACCTCTTGCGGCCTGGTGCCGCTGGTTCGGGGCCATCCTTTCTGCATAATGGGGTGTGCTATACTACCCCCGGCTTTCGATGCCCACACACGCGCGAAAGCGTGTGCGCAGTTAATAGGATGTTCCCGTATGTCTGTTGTTGCCGTTATTGGCGGGCAATGGGGCGATGAAGGCAAAGGCCGAGTCGTCGATCTGCTCGCGCAACAATCTCACATGGTTATCCGCTACAGCGGCGGAAATAACGCCGGTCATACCGTTATCAATGATCGGGGTACTTTTAAGCTGCATCTTGTACCCGCAGGTATTTTCAATTCAGAAACCGTCAATATCATCGGCACCGGAGTTGTCGTCGATCCTGCCGCCCTGCTGGAAGAAATGGAGACTCTCGCGGCTGCCGGTGTCACCTTCGATAACTTGTTTATTAGCGATCGCGCGCACGTGATTATGCCGTACCACCTGGAGCAAGATCGCATCCAGGAGTCGCAGCGTGGCGATGGCCGAATCGGCACCACAGGTCGCGGCGTTGGTCCGGCCTACAGCGACAAAATGGAGCGCATCGGCATCCGCATGGGCGATTTGCTCCATGAGGAAACGCTGCTGCCACGTGTGCGGCGCGCGCTGGATGTTAAGAACAAGCTGCTTGAGCTGTACGGCGGCCAGCCTCAGTCGCTTGAGCCGACTTACGCGAAACTCCGCGAATACGGACAGGCGCTCAAAGCTCGGATTGCCACAACACATCCGCTCGTTCAGCAAGCTATAGGCCGTGGCGATCGCATTTTGCTCGAAGGCGCGCAAGCTTCGCTGCTGGACGTCGACTGGGGCACCTATCCCTACGTTACATCGTCCGCGCCGGGTGCTGCAGGTGCCTGCCAGGGCGCCGGCATTGGGCCGCGCCAGGTGAGCAGCGTGCTCGGCGTCTTCAAAGCCTACTCGACGCGCGTGGGCGGTGGGCCATTCCCGACCGAGCTGCTGGACGAGACTGGCACCGAGCTGCGAGAGCGTGGCCACGAGTACGGCACCACCACCGGCAGGCCGCGTCGCTGCGGCTGGTTCGATGCCGTGGCCGCGCGCTATGTCGTCGAGCTGAACGGCATCGACCATCTGGCGATCACCAAGCTCGATGTCCTCGACACGCTGCCGACGCTGCAAATCTGCACCGGCTACCAGCTTGGCGATCAAACGATCAACTATATGCCGAGCAGCGACGTGGAGCTGAGCCAGGTCAAGCCGATCTACGAGGAGCTGCCGGGCTGGCAAACCAGCACCGATGACGCTCGCTCCTTTGACGAGTTGCCGCCGAATGCCCAGCGCTACCTGTTGCGTCTGGAAGAGTTGACCGGTGCGCCCGCTACGCTGATCTCGGTCGGCCCGGCGCGCGACGCAAGCATCGAGCGCGTACCGACCTATTCATTTTTCGCTTGAGCAGCGCTAGCACGCATAGAAACGGCTGTGGTTTGCGCACCACAGCCGTTTCGCTTGCTCATTGGAGGCGACGACGGGATTCGAACCCGTGATGGAGGTTTTGCAGACCTCTGCCTTACCACTTGGCTACGTCGCCAGACGTTACGTTCGCGCAAATGCGTGGCTATTGTACCACAATCCCCTACGTGAAGCAAAGCCGGAATTGCAGGTTCTGATCAGCTTTCTCCTGTGTTTTATACCAATCTTTACAGATGATGGTATGATATTATTGCTACTGTGTCTCATTTCGGCACTCAGCTAACCAATAATGCCTTCGTGATTTTCCTTGCCGGCGCTGAGCTGTCGATCCTGATTTCGTACTATTCACTCCTGAGGAGGTTTCATGCTCGGTCAGAACGCCCCGATCCCCATACTTATTGCCCTGGTCCTGATCCTTGCTCTGATTGTTGTCGGCTGTAGCTCGTCGGCTCCCAGGGCCGAAACGCCGCAGTCTTCGGACCAGCCCGACGCGCGCGATGCTACTGCTGTAGCCGCGCTCTCGACGGCCACAGCTGGGCCTACGGCGTCGAGCGCACCGAGCGCCTCGCCCACGGCGGATACCTGGAACTATGAAGAAACGCTGAAGCTGTTCGACTACGATCAGAGTGCGCCGCTGGATTTGCAGGAAGCCGGGACCGAGGAGAAGCAGGACATCACGATCCACGATATCTCGTACGCCAGCCCGAAAGGTGGCCGTGTGACGGGCTATCTGATCGTGCCGAAGGGGCCGGGGCCGTTCGCAGGTGTGCTCGTCCAGCATGGCTCGCCGGGCAGCCGCGACTCGCTGAAGGGCTATGCCGAGGAGCTGGTGAAGACGGGAGCCGTGGCGCTGCTGATCGACGCGCCGTTCACGCGCCGTGATGGGCGCTTCATGGCCTTCGGGCAGCGCGACTACGACGAGCAGATCCAGTTCATGGTCGATCTGCGGCGCGGTGTGGACTTGCTGCAATCGCGACCGGACGTCGA
>JAFAYS010000397.1 GCA_019240175.1 Chloroflexota bacterium
CGATCCGGCGCGACGCAGCGGCGGACGGCGGCACTGGCAGCCCGAGGATTACGAGCCGCCGCTTTCGCTGATCGAGACCTGGCTGCCACACGCGGCGGGTATCGGGGTGAAGGTCGCGCCCGGCATCGACTACGATGCGCTGCCGTATGATTGCGAGGTCGAGATTGTTTCGGTGGCGGGCGAGGTCAAGGAGGCGGGTCTGTGGTTTGGCGCGCTGCGCCGAGCGACACGGAGCGCGGTACTGCTGCCTGGCGGTCACACATTGCACGCCACGCCCATCTCGTCGACGCCAGTTATCGCGCCGTTGCGCTACTTGTACGAGCCGGACGGTGCGGTGATTCGCGCGCATCTGGTTGAGCAGCTAGCCGAGCAGATCGGCGCGGCCAAGATCGACGAATCGATTGCGTTTCTCACGAGCGACACGCTGGCTCACACGCCCTTTGCGCGGGCCTTTCGGGTACTGGAAACAATGGCGTTCAATCTGAAGCGGCTGCGCTCCCGGCTGCGTGAGCTTGATGTCGGCCAGGTGGTGGTCAAAAAGCGCGGCTCACCGATCGATCCTCAGGTTTTGGAGAAACAGCTCAGGCTTCAGGGCTCCCAAGCGCTCACGATTGTGCTGACGCATGTACAGGGCCAGCCGAGCGTGATCTTGTGCGAGCCAGTAGCCATGAACCAGGTCGCTTAAAAGATCAGCCGGATCGACGCATCAAGCACCGATCCGGCTGGCCTTCTCCTCTTCAGGATCAGCTATTCGTCATTGCGATCCCGGCGTGGGCCGCGCGAGGGAGGACGCTGCGTGCGGTTGCCGCCCGGACGATAGGGTCCGCCTGAGCCGCCGGGCCGGGTTGGCCGTGCGCCGGGCCGACCGCCGGTGCGGCTTGGTCCGCCGCTGCGTGAACCGCCGCCGAAGCCACCGCCACCGCGTGAACCGCCACCGAAGCTGCTGCTACCACCGCCACTCCGTGAAGCGCCGCCAAAGCCGCCGCCACTCCGTGGCCCACCGCTGCGATTGGCCGGTCGTGGTCCTGAGCGTGGCCCGCCGCTGCCCGCGCTGCCTGGTCCACGTCCAGGGCCGCGCCCCTGCCCGAAGCCGCCGCTACGTCGCTCGTCGCCGCCGCTGCGCTGTCCGCGCTCGTCATCGCCGCGTCCATAGCGATCGGGTCGATCGCCAAAGCTGCGTCGCGGCCCACCAGGACCCGAGGGACGGCTGCGCTGCTCGTTGTAGTCGCGCGGGCCGCGCCGTGGCTCGTCGCCACCTGGCTGGTAGTCGCGTCGCTCGCGGTAGTCGCTGGGATCACCATAGGTGCCGCGACCACCTGCGCCGCGTGGACCGCCGCCATAGCCTCTGCCGCCCTGGCTCGGACCTGTGCGCCGGCTGCCGAAGCCGCGCTGATCGCCGGAGCGCTCGGGTCGGTCGCCGAAGCTGCGGCGATTGTCGCTGGGACCACGATTGCCGAAGCCGCCGCGCTGATCGCCGGAGCCGCGATTGCCGAAGTCGCGCTGGTTACCCGAACGCTCGGGTCGGTCGCCAAAGCTGCGGCGGTTGTCGCTGGGGCCGCGATTACCGAAGCCGCCACGGTTGTCGCCGGGACCGCGATTGCCAAAGTCGCGCTGATTGCCGGAGCGCTCGGGTCGGTCGCCAAAGCTGCGGCGGTTGTCGCTGGGGCCACGATTACCGAAGCCACCGCGCTGATCGCCGGAGCCACGGTTGTTGAAGTCGCGCTGATTGCCCGAACGCTCGGGTCGGTCGCCGAAGCTGCGGCGGTTGTCGCTGGGGCCACGATTGCCGAAGCCGCCACGGTTGTCGCCGGAGCCACGATTGCCAAAGTCGCGCTGATTGCCGGAGCGCTCGGGTCGGTCGCCAAAATCTCGTCCGCGTCCGCCCGTGTCACGACGTGGCCCGCTGCTGTTGTAGGGCCGGTCCGAGCGCTCACGGTAGCCACCACCGCGATCGTCTTGTGAGCGCGGCGCTCGGCGCGGGCCATCGCCTGAGCGATTGAAGTCGCGCGGGGCCTGGCGCTGGTCATTATAAGGCCGTCGCTCGCCGGAGCGGGTGCGATCGTCGGGATCGGCGTCGCCTGCATCTTGCGGCGCTTGGCCCTGATCCGCGTGCGAGAATGACGGCGTATCGTAGGCCGGTCGCTCCTCGAATGATCCGCGTGACTCTTCTGCTTCGCCTGATGGCCTCGTGTTGGGCTCTGTTTCGCTGCCCTCAGGACGACGTAGTCCACGGATCACGCGCAGCCGACGGCCTTCTGGTCGGTTTCGCTCTGCCATACGGCGTTCTGCCTCCTCATCGGCGGCGCGCGATGGAATATGTTGTGTATGCGCGCGCAGCATTTGAACTTCTGTCGGTGTCAGATCGCGCCACGCTCCCGGCGCGAGATCGGCCAGGCCAATCGGGCCTTCACGAACGCGGATCAGACGCAGCACTTCATAGCCAAGGATGCGTGCGATCTCGCGAATCTGGCGCTTGCGGCCTTCGCGCATCACCACGCGAATCCAGCTGCCTGCCGCATCACGCTCCAGCACCTCAACCCACGCGGGCATCGTCATTTCGCCCTCAAGCTCGACGCCTTCACGCCACGTCCGCAGATCTTCAATACTCGGCGTGCGGTCGAGCAGCACGCGATATTCTTTCTCGACCTCAAAACGCGGATGCGTGAGCCGGTAGGCTAGATCGCCGTCGTCGGTCAGCAACATCAGGCCTTCGCTGTCGGCGTCCAGCCTGCCAACCGGAAAGAGCCGCTGGTCGGTCGGCACCAGTCCAACCACCGTTGGACGGTCATGGGTGTCGTGGGCCGTGGAGATGACATCGACTGGTTTGTGCACCAGCACATAACGATGCGGATCACTGGGCTTGCGAATCTCGACAAGCTCGCCATCGACGGCGATCACATCGCTTTCGGGATCGACCCGCGCTCCCAATTCGCGCACCACTCGCCCGTTGACGGTAACTCGTCCCGCCATAATCATGTCTTCGGCTGGTCGCAGCGCCGCTACGCCAGCCCGCGCCAGGACTTTGTGTAGTCGTTCAAGCATAATCTAATAGGCCGTCTCAGTGAATATCCGGCTCTGCAAGATTCACGCCCCTGTGGGCTAAGCCGGAGTCTGGGCAAGAATAGGACCACGCGCACATGTAGAATCCGCACTATCATACCACGTTGCAAGATTTCGGCGTGTGGCGCTCGCTGTCACACAGATTCGGTACACTATGGGGTATGGAGGGAAACTATGAGCCGGAGCTTAATTCACCTGGGCACTTCGGGCTGGAGCTACGATGACTGGATCGGGCCGTTCTATCCGCCCGGCACGCCCGCCACGCGCTACCTGGCCGTATACGCCCAGCAGTTTACAACGGTCGAGATCGACGCCACGTTTTATCGTCCGCCCAGCCAGAATATGATCAACGCCTGGCGCGAGCGCACGCCCGACGATTTTGTTTTTGCCGCCAAGGTTCCGCGCTCGATCACCCACGACCGCGAGCTGGTCGACGTCGAGGAGGATGTGCAGGCGTTCGCCGCAATTATGCGCCAGCTAGGATCGAAGTGCGGGCCGCTGCTGTTCCAGTTTGCGCCGTCGTTCACCGCTGAGCGCATCGACGATCTGGCGGCGCTGCTGCCGCTGCTACCCACCGATCTGCGCTGGGCCGTCGAGGTGCGGCACAAGAGCTGGCTGAGCGAGCCGTTCTATGATCTGCTGCGCGCGCACAACGTGGCGCTGACGCATGTCGATCTGCCCTGGATGCCGCGCAACACACCGGTGACTGCTGATTTCGTGTATATTCGCTGGCTCGGCGATCGGCGAAAAATTGCGGATGATTTCAGCTATGTGCGGCCTGAGCTTGCGCGTCCCGACGATCTCGACTGGTGGTCGCGGCAGATCAAGCGTATGCTGGAGCGCGGCCTAGAGGTCTTTGGCTACGCCAACAATCATTATGAGGGTCACTCTCCCGCCACAATTCGCGGCCTGCAAGAGCGGCTCAATCTGCCGGTGCGTGCTCCCGAGCAAGCCTTGGAGCAGCAGCAGCTTTTTTAGCGCGAGTGTGCAACAATTTGCGCCAGCCAACGTCAAAGGTGCAGATTGGAAACAAGGAGCTCTTGTATATGTTGTGCACTACTTGCGATACCCATAATGAAGAAGGCGCACGCTTTTGTCGTGTTTGTGGCACGTCGATGACAAATCCGGTGGCCGCGACAGGCGCGACGCGCGCTATGTACACCTACACCAACGCCCCGATGACCGGCCCGATCTGCCCGGCGTGCGCCCAGCCTAACCCGCAAGGAGCGCGTTTCTGTGTGTACTGTGCGACCGCGATGGCGCAGCCGGCTACCGCGCACTACGGCGCACCTGCCATGCAGCCGGCGATGGCTTACGGCACGAATGTAACGGTGATGAACTACGTCACGACGCAGCCGGTGCAGTA
>JAFAYS010000450.1 GCA_019240175.1 Chloroflexota bacterium
TGCCCGCATGCAACGTTTTATAAGTACACATTGCAATAGATGAAAGGAGCAGAGCGAGTCAGCGCGCCTGGCTTGCCACACCATATGCCAACTATTCCACCGCTGATGCTTGAACGTCGGCTAGACAGCCGCATCTGGGGCGGTCACCAGCTCGGAGCGTGGCTGGGTCTCGACGATGCGCCATCGAAGCTGGCCGAATCCTGGCAGGTCTACGAGCATAATCGCGTCTGCGGCGGCCCATTCGCCGGGCAAACGCTGGCCGAGGTTGCTGCCGAGTACGGCGCGGCGCTGGTCGGGACGCGCAGTTTTGCGCGCTACGGCGCGGAGTTTCCGCTGCTGGCCAAGTTCATCGACGCCGCCGATAACCTGTCGGTGCAGGTACATCCCGACGACGAGTACGCGCATCGGGAGGCGGCGGCGAGCGGCTTTCATGGCAAGACCGAGGCCTGGTATATTCTGCGGGCCGAGTCTGGCGCGGAAATTATCCACGGCCTGGCGCGGCCCACCGATCGCGCAACGTTTGCCGCCGCCGTCGAGAATGGCACGCTGATGAATCTGCTGCGCCGCGTTCCGGTCAAGGCCGGCGACACAATCTTTGTGCCGGCTGGCACTGTCCATGCGATCAACGCCGGTATCCTGCTGTTCGAGATCCAGCAAAAATCGGATCTGACCTACCGCGTGTATGACTACGATCGCCGCGATGATCAGGGCAAGCCGCGTGAGCTGCATCTTGAGCAGGCGCTGGAGGTGATCGATTACGGCGCGCCGTCACAGGACGTTCGTCCGCAGCTATTGGGCGAAGGCCGTACGCTGCTGGTGGAGTGCCCGTATTTTGCCATGGAGCGCTGGGATCTGAGCGCAGCCCGTGAGGTTGCCACGGCAGCGGAGAGCTTTGAGCTGCTGACAGTGATCGATGGGCGTGTGGATCTTATCTGGGAGCGGGCGATCTATCCCTTGCAGGCCGGCGCATCGATCGTGCTGCCGGCGAGCCTGGGCGCATATTGCTTACAGCCCGCCGCCACCGCCACGATCTTGCGCTGCTACGTGCCGAGTGGCGGCTAAGCTGGTTTGTACAGCTAGAGCTGGACTTGTTATACAGAACAAGCAAATCCATTACCAGAGGCGCTCGGCCTCGTACGCGTCGAACTTGCTATCACGGCTAACAATAGCCATCCCTTCCACAACTGCTTGCGCAATGAGTAGCCGATCAAATGGATCACGATGATCGGCTACTGGAAAGGGTAGGCATGATACATATGCGCTGTGCCGTATAGTTATGCCCAACTCAATAAATCCGTTGCGCTGGATTTGCTCAGGGATAAATGTTGCAAACGGCTGTTGAAGCGTGAGCTTACCAAGACTCATTTTGATCGCTATTTCCCATAAGCTTGCGATACTTACATACGACGTATTTGCTGAATTTTGAATGAGATCTCGTGCGGTACTACTTATTCGAGCGTTGCCGTTGATGAACCAGAGGAACGTATGAGTATCGAGCAACAGCTTCATCGCATGTACTCATCAAAGTCGGGAAGCGAGTCATCAAAGTCGTCGGCCATCCAGATTTGCCCGCGGGCGCTACCGAACTGAGGATGCTGCGATTGTTGTAGAACCGGTACAAGCTGAATCTGCTGGCCGTCTTTTGTAATGACGACGGTTTCCCCACTGATCGCGGCTTCGACTAAATCAACAAGGCGGTTTTTTGCCTCATCTAGTGTGACAGCTTGCATGGTTTTTATACCTCCGCCGCAAGAAAGCTTCATCAAAAGTATAGCATAGCAAAAGGCGAGAACTCAGAGCTAGCCTCACAGGTGATGATAGTCGTTGAAGCGCTCTAGCACCCACTTGCTGGAGCCCTCCGGCTGGAGCCAATGCGTGATGCTGGTGTTCTTCATCGTCAGCGAGGCGCGCTGCATGGTCGCCAGACCATAGCCGAAGAAATACTCAAACGAGGCCTGGATCACGCCGCCGTGGGTGAGGATCACGATCGTTTTGCCGGCATGCGCTTGCACAATCCGGTTGAGCGCGATCTGCGCCCGCGCCGAGAACTCGATCCAGTTTTCGTAGCCCTCGATCCAGCGGTAGAACGGCTTCTGCGTCTCGGGCAGCTGATGCCAGCGCTCCATAAATTCCTCGGTGCTGAAGCTGCCATCCTCGCTGCGCCACTCTTCCACAGCGGCCTCGGCGATCATCGGCGCATCAAAAGCCGGTGCCAGGATCTGCGCGGTCTCCTGAGCGCCGCGCTCCGTGCTGACAATCAAAACATCCGGCTGGATCTCATGGCTGTGTGCGAGCCGGTCGCGGAGCCGCTCCGCTTGCCTCAGCCCGTCCGGCGATAGCCCAAGATCGCGCTTTTTACCGTCCTGCTCGGCGTAGATGTACTCCGCGTGGCGAATCAGATACAGATGGGTCACACTCACCTCATGGCCTGGCTTGGTTTTGCAATGTGATCGCCGGATGTGTACGGCGTCGGGTAGCTGTTTCTGGCTAAGCTTACCATGCCTTGGCCGAGCTTAGCCAGCGACTGATCTTGAAAGAACAGCGCGGTACACGAGGAGTGTCCGGCATACGGTGGCTCATGGCAAGCGATATCGTAAGCTGAGTCTCCATGCTCACGAGCAGAAGCGCTCAACCAGATTCAGCATCGACTCCGGATCGAAGGGCTTGCGGATCGATGCCTGCACGTCGAGCTGGAGCTGGACAGCGGTGATCTCCTGGGTGGCCGATAGCAGGATCACCGGAATCGCCTGCCACTCTGGCGTTGCCTGGCGAATCGCGAGAAAGCCCTTGCCATCCATGCCGGGCATTTGAAGATCCAGCAGAATCAAGCTGGGCAGAGCGTCGGCTTCGCGGAGATAGTTGATCGCCGCTTCGCCATCGGCAACCGCTGTTGAGGAGTAGCCGCGCATCTCCAGCAGCAGCTGGATCATCATCATGATCGCTGGATCATCCTCAACGACGAGAATATGACAGGGTGTGCCGGACGTGGGGGGCATACGCTTCCGCTCCTTTTGCTAGCGCGCCCAGCCTCAGCACGCGCTGTGCCATCTAAAGTCTCTAAACATTCGATTTCGGGAACTACTCCTGCGGCAGCGCAAGGAATCACGTGTTTCATGCGCAACCAGAGCATGCGAATGAAGGCAACTGCTCTAGCAAAAGCCGTGCCAGATAGCTGCGCCCGCTCGTGGCGAGCGATATGTTGTCGGCCTGGCACAAAACCTGCTGCTCAACACGACTTTTGTTCCTATAGTTTGTAGCATTGGAAGCGTAGTAAGATAACAGGCGATACCGGAAAAATGCGCAGTACCAAGCACCAACGCATGATTCAAACGAGGGTTAGGAGGAGCTGATGACGCAACAGGCAATGACAGATGCCCCCCCGCAGGCAGCGACCTTGCTTGTGGTAGAAGATGATCCAGATATTCAGTCGGCGTTGCAGCACCTGTTCATGATGGCCGGCTACCAGATCCTGGTCACGTCCTCCGGCACAGAGGCGATCGAGCTGCTTCAGCGCGAGCATGTGGATCTGATTGTGCTCGATCTGATGCTGCCGGATACCAGCGGCTATGAGGTGTGCGAGTATGTGCGGCAGAGCGAGATCGCGCCGACGCCGATTGTGATGTTGACCGCGCTGACGCAACAGCGTAACGTGCTCAAAGGCTTAGAAGCGGGCGCTGACGATTACATCAAAAAGCCGTTCGTGCCCGACGAGCTGCTGCTGCGTGTGCGGCGGCTGCTTCAGCGTCAGGATGAGCTGCGCTCGGTGGAGCACGAGGCGATTCGTCTGCGCAACATACTGGCGTTAACGCAGCGCCAGCTTGAGTCCTCGCAGAACGAGACGACGATCGAGGCGACGCTGCGCCGCGAATTTTTGCATAACGTGTCGACGCATATGCAGGCGCTGAGCGGCATTGTCGAGGCGGCGGTGCGTAAGATCTCGCCTGGGCCGGAGCGCGAGATCGTGCAGCAGCTCAAGAGCCGGGTGCGCAGCGCGGCGCTGGTCTATGAGATCTCAGAGGCGCTGCAAGAAGATCCGGTCGAGATCGGCAACCTGATCCGCACCATCGCCTCGGCGCTCAAAACTGTCTACCGGCCCTGGCGACGCGTGCTGCTCAACGTCAGCGGCGATCCGCTCAATCTGCCACTGGCGATCGCCTCACCGCTGGCGATGATTGTCAATGAGCTGGTCACCAACTGCTTCAAGCACGCCTTTCCCGACAATCGCTTCGGCAAAGTCGAGATTCAATATAGTGTGCAAGACAACATGTTTACGCTGGCGATCGTTGACGACGGGATCGGCTTCGACATCGCGCAGTCAGCGCCCGGTCGTGGCCGCATGACGGTTAGCCAGCTCGTCCAGGCGCTGGGCGGCAGCGTCGAGTGGCAGAGCAGCGACACCGGCACGCGCAGCCTGCTTGCGATCCCACTGAGCTAAGCAGCATCGTTTTTTCATGCTTCCCTGCGGTCGTGCCGGCGGCAGGGAAGCGCTATCTTTGGCCGAGTGTGATCACTCGACGGCCAGCAGTGGCAGGCTTACCGTAAACGTGCTGCCCTCGCCCTCGGCGCTCTGCACAGCGATCGCGCCGCCATGCCGCTGCACAATCTCATGCACAATAAATAGGCCGACGCCGAAGCCGCCGCTGTGCTGGCTGGCGTTGGCCGCGCGGTAGAACGCCTCCCATAGCCGCGCTTGAGCCGCCTGGGGAATGCCGATGCCTTGATCCGTGACGCTGATCTGAGCTATGTGATCGTCCACT
>JAFAYS010000760.1 GCA_019240175.1 Chloroflexota bacterium
GAATCGGAATCATAATGCCCAGCGCCAGATACAGGCCGAGCAGCGTGCTGCCGCGAAAGCGATACTCCGACAGCGCGAACGAGGCCATCGCGCCGGTCAGCAGGATCAGCAGCATCGAAACCAGCGTCACGATCAGGCTATTGAGAAAATAGCGGCTAAAATCGGAGCGCACCAGCACGGTACTATAGCCGCTCAGGCTCAGGGTTCCCGGCAGCGGCAGCGCGTATGGATTGCCAAAGATTGCGCTGCGATCCTTGAACGAGTTGATCAGGATCAGCAGGATCGGCAGCACGGCCAGCGCGCTGAAAAAGATCAGCACCACATGCGGCGCAAGTCGTGAGATCGTCGCGCGGCGGGCGGCACGGCGCTGAGCCGGAGCCAGCGCGAGATTACGTTCGGTAGCGCTAGAGCTCATAGGTCAATACCCGTCGCTGCCAGACGAAAAGATACATCAGCACGCCCGCCAGGATGATCAAAAAGATCAACATCGCGACGGTAGTGCCCATCGGCGGATTGCCTGGCTGGAGCTGAAAGCCAAAGAAGGTGCGGTAAAACAGCGTGCCGAGCAGATCGGTCGAGAAGTTTGGCCCGGCGATCGCGCCTTTGACGGCGTAGACCAAATCGAAGGCGTTAAAGTTGCCCACAAATGTCAGCACCGTGACAATGCCCACGGTCGGCAGGATCAGCGGAAACTTGATCCGCCAGAAGGTGCTCCACGCGCCCGCGCCGTCGACGCGCGCCGCCTCGTCAAGCTCGTCGGGGATCGCCAGCAGCGCCGTGAGAAACAGCATCATCGGAATGCCGATGAACTGCCAGACCGAGATCAGCGAAAGCGTCGGCAGCGCTGTCGATTCGAGGCCGAGCCAGGGCTGATACAAACTGCCCAGGCCGACAAAGCCCAGGATGCTGCTCGCGATGCCCCACAGCGGATTGAGGATCAGCTGCCAGACAAAGCCCACGATCACCACCGAAAGCATCGTCGGCGCGAAGAGCACCGTACGATACACGGCGCGACCACGCAGCACGCGCCCGTTGAGCAGCACCGCCAGCAGCAGGCCGATCGGGTTTTGCACGCACATATGGATCGCGAAAAACAGCAAGTTATTGCGCAGCGCGCCCCAGAAGCGCGGCGACCACTGCGGATCGGTCAGCAGCGTGATGTAGTTTTGCAGCCCGACGAACTGCCCAGCCTGCGCGCCGCTCCCGCCGATAAAGCTCAGCCTGAGCGAGTCCAGCAGCGGCCAGATCATAAAGATCGTGTAGATCAGCACGGCGGGCGCAAGAAACACAATCAGATGCGTTGGAAACGGTTTTCGGCTGCTTCGCACGGCTCATACTCCGCTGCGCGCCTCTAGCAAAAACCCAGATTCCAGCTTTTGCTCAACGAGGCGCGCTCTAACATCGCGCCGGGACGCAAGCATCCCAGCTACCTCACTTTAGGACGCGGGCTTATACCATTTATCAAGGCCCGTCTGGATCTCCTGGCCGGCCTGCTCAGGCGAAAGCTGGCCGTTGAGCAGCTGGGCGTTGACACGCCACAGCTCGTTTTCGAGGTTGGGCTCGCCGCGCGATAAAATCTGATACGAGTTGCGGATCGTCGATTGGCACTCGCCGCGCCAGCTGACGAACTCTTGGGCCAGCGGATCGTTGAGCTTGACCTGGTGTGTCGACAGCGAGAAGAAGCCCGGCAGCTCGTTGCTGTACAGCTCGGCAAACTCCGCCGTCGTCAGCCACTCCAAGAACTGCCGCGCCTCGGCGGGATGCGCGCTCTTGGCGTTCATGCCCAGGCCGATGTCGGTATGATCGCTGATGTAGCACTGATCGCCGGCGTTGGCGACGGGCGGCTTGAACGCGCCCATTTTGAACTTAGCGTCTTTGTTAAACAGCGAGATCTCCCACGATCCCGCCGGATAGATCGCGGCCTTGCCCAGCGTGAAGAGCTGCTGCGCATCGGGATATTTGACGGCCTCGTAGCCCGACGGCAGATACGGCTGCCAGCTTGCCAGCGCTTTCCAGGTCTCGACGTATGGCGCGTCGGTAAACTTGGCGCTGCCCTTGAGCAATGCCTGGCGGCCTTCCTCGCCCTTCCAGTAGTTCGGCCCGATGTTCTGGAAGCCCATCGTGGCGGCTTCCCACTGATCCGCCGTGCCCATCGCCAGCGGCGTGTAGGTGCCGTCCTGCTTGATCTTTTCCAGCGCCGCGATAAACTCAGCCTGTGTGGTCGGCGGCGTGACGCCAGCCTTGGCGAAGGCGTCCTGGTTGTAGATAAAGCCGTGAATCACCGAGGCCATCGGCACGCAGAAGGGCGTCTTCCCGTCGTCGGTGATCCAGGCGCTCTTGGCGACATCGCTGAAGTTCTCCATGCCCTTCAAGTCGCTGAGCGGCGCGAGATAGCCGTCGTTGAAGAGCTGAAGCGAGACGTCGAAGGGCCGGCAGGTGATCAGATCGCCGGCGGTGCCGCCCTGCAGTTTGGTGTTGAGCGCGCTGTTATACTCGGTGGGCGCGGTCGGCTGAAAGTTAATCTTGATGTTGGGATAGTTCTTCTCGAAGGCTGGAATAATCGTGTTCTGCCAGATCGTAAGGTCGTCGTTGCGCCAGCTTTCGACGGTGAGCGTTACCTGACCGCCGCTGGCTGTCGTGGCCGCCGTGGATGCGCTGGCAGCCGGAGCGCTCGACGCATCGGTAGATGTATTGCCGCTGGGCGCGGTAGCGGGAGCGCCGCACGCCGCCAGGAGCAGCAGCATGACCAGCGCGCTCAAGGCCGATCTGCGAGATGAGTGAAGCATAGAGGGAGCCTTTCACTTGGGATAACCAATCGATCGCTGAGATCAAACAAGTCTGCGCTGCGGCACCTCCTTTGATACACAAGCACAATCCGGTCAGACCGGGGAGGACGATCGCCGGGTGGTCTAGACCACATCAGAGTAGCGCTAGTATAGCGCTTGTGTCAAACGTAAAGAACAAAAGAACAAAGGAACAAGCGAACAAACGATGAGAGTTCTTTTTGTTCCTTTGTTTCCCGGGTACCCTCTGGGTGCCTTTGTTCGCCCGACGGGCGGGGTGAGGGCCAAGAGCCCAAAACCAAGAAATACTTATGTCAAATCAAACACCACTTGATCAGCTGGAACAATGGCCGGAAAGGGTACGCGCACAGATCGGTGCACTGTTTGGCGCGCCGATCGCGATCGAGCCGCTGCATGGACTGAGCGGAGCGTCGGTCTGGCGCGTAACGTTTGCCGAGCAGCGCGTCGTGGTCAAGCGCACCCAGAGCCAGCGCGAAGCCGATGTGTATCAACTGCTCGGGCCGCTGCTCGCCGCGCAGGGCGTGAGCAGTCCCAGCTTGTTCTGGGCAGAGCGCGACGGCGAGTCGCACTGGCTGCTGCTGGAAGAAATTCCCCACTCGCTGCCGCGATCACGCTGGCTCGCCGATCACGATCTACTGGGCGTGCTCTACCGCTTGCACCACAGCACACTGCCCGCATCGACCGCGCCGTTTCGTCCAACCTGGCCCGACGAGATGACGGCACAG
This sequence comes from Chloroflexota bacterium, assembly GCA_019240175.1. Lineage (GTDB taxonomy): Bacteria > Chloroflexota > Chloroflexia > Chloroflexales > Kallotenuaceae > LB3-1. The sequence goes on from JAFAYS010000760.1 coordinate 3,530, forward strand.
GTACTGGATCTGCTGCCTGCCTCGGCGGCGCACCTCGGATCTGAGGTAGCCCGCTTTCAAAGGCTGAGCCAGCCGCTCTTTCGTGTGGAGCGCTGGATCTCCGGCGATCCCAACCCGGCGAACTGGGGGCTGCGCACCGACGGCTCGATCGCGCTCTTCGACTGGGAGCGCCTGGGCCTTGGCTCTCCCGCGCTCGACCTGGCGATCAGTGTTCCGGGCCTGGGCCAGCCAGCCGATTTCCAGCTGGTCGCGGCGCGCTATCTCCAGCACGATCCGGCGCTGGCAAACAACCACCCGGCGATCAGTGAGCTGGCACGTGAGATCGCGATCGCCAAGACCTGGAACGTGGTCGAGTTTTTGAGCATGGCCGTAGCCGGCGATGACACGATCCAAGCCAGAATCCCGGCGCTCATTCAAGCCTTACCCCCATGGCTCACCATGATCGCAGCGCTGGTGCCGGATCGTACCTAGCCAGAGCGCACAACCGCCACCGCATCACAACAAAAAAAGAGGAGGGAAGTGACTCCCTCCTCTGGCAGGCAGCCCGATCGATAACGAGCGCCTATGCTCTCCGCTTGAGCTGCCGACGTGCTACGGCTTCACCCAGGAGTACCAGCCGGTATCATACTGCGCTCCACTGCGCTGGTAAGTGTAGGACGTTTGGAGCGTTTGTCCAGAGCTGATGCCGGTTACAGTGTACTCCCAGCGCGCCGCGCCGCTGTTGTAAGTCATGTTCAGGTTCTGCTGCGGCAAGCCTGGGCGGGT
>JAFAYS010000205.1 GCA_019240175.1 Chloroflexota bacterium
CTACGCTGGGCGAGAGCAGCAGCATGAAGGCTGGTGCCGAAGTTGTGGCACTGGGCTATCCGCTCTCGTTCGATCTCGGCAACGACATCTCGGTCAATCCCGGCAGCATCTCGCAGCTCAACTCGCAGCTCAGCAAGTTTGAGAATCTGATCAAGACCGATGCCGCGATCAATCCCGGCAACTCGGGCGGTCCGCTGGTCAATCGCAAGGGCGAAGTAATCGGCGTAAACTCGCTGGGCATTCCCGACGCGCAGAACACCAACTACGCGATCGCGATGTCGCAGGCTAAGCCGATTGTCGAGCAGCTTGAAGAAGGCAAGAATCGCCACTACATCGGCCTGAACCTCGTGCCGAACGAGTACGAAGATTATTTCGGCACCGACGAGGGCATGGCGATCATCGGCGTGGCCAGCGGCAGCCCAGCCTCGCAGGTCGGCATTCAGTCCGCCGATCTGCTGATCAAGATGGAAGGCAAGGCGATCAACGACGAGGCCGCGATCTGCGATATTCTGCGCTCGCATGCCGACGGCGATCAGCTCAAGGTGACCGTGTTCCGCGCCACCACGGGCGAAGTGCTGGAAGGCGAGCTGACGATGGGCAAGACCGGCGCGGCGGATGATAAGACGGTCAAGCTGGAAGTGATCGGTAATCTCGCAGATGCGGGCGGCGACGATCAGGGTGAGCCACCGGCCAGCGACGAGCCCTCCGGCGATACCGGCGAGCCGACCACCGACGACGGCACCAATCTGATCGTCGATATGAACTTCGACGACAACGATCCGGGCTCGTGGCCAGTCGGCGAGGAAGACGGCTACTCGGCCCAGGTCGCCGACGGCGTGTACACGCTGAGCCTGGCAACCGACAACCTGTATCTCTTCCTGCATCCCGACGAGTCCGCCGACTTCCCTGACGGCGCGATCGCCGCGCAAGTCCGGCCCGAGGGCGACGGTCTGGCCGGCATTATGGGACGCTACAGCGAGGTTGACGGCAAGCGCAGCATGTATGTTTGCTGGATCAACAACGAGCGCAAGTTCGCCTGCTCCAAGGACGTCGATAACAACTGGACCGTGATGGTCGAGACGCAGACCAGCGACGTGATCCAGCCCGACACCAACAACAAAGTCGTGCTGGCGATCGTCGGTAACGAGTTCAGCTTCCAGGTCAACGATGAGGAGCTGGCATCGTTCACCGACGACTCGCTGAAGACCGGCGCGTGGGGTGTATACGCCGAGACGACGCCCGGCAACTTCAAAGCCCACTACGACCACATCGCCATCGCGACGGCGGAATAAACCTTTCCCCAATCAACAAACAAACTCCCGATCAATCGATCGGGAGCTTTTTTTATGTGAACTGGACTGTGGATCAGCGTTGTGTTGGTTACGCCGTCTCGTCCAGTAGCGCCTCAAGCAGCTCGTTGAAGTGCTTGGGATTTTCCAGGTGCGGCGTGTGGCCGGCATCCGGGATGATCTGAATCTCGCCGCGCCACAGCGTCGGCATGTTCAGGCTTTGGAGGTAGGCAATATTTACCAGCTGCTCCTGCGCGCCATGGAACACCGCCAGCGGCACTGAGAGATTGGCCACGGCTTCGATCTCGTCGCGGTAGCCGTCGGGCTGGATGCTCTCACCAAACACCTGCCGCGCCATCGGATCGGTGCGGCGGATATCGTCGAGGATGACCTGTGGGATATGATTGGCATCCGGGCTGAAGCAGGCGGCGGCGAACGCTTCGATCTGCTCATCGGTTAGCGCGCCGGTGAAAACTGCCGCCATCGCAGGATTGGGCAGAAACGCCTGATCCATCGCCGGCGGAAAGCTGACCGGCGGCGCGCCATAAATCACCAGTGCGGCGGCGCTCGTCAGCCGGTCGCTGGCTTCCAGCACAATGTGCCCGCCCAGGCTCCAACCCACAACTACCGCATCCTGTAGGCCAAGCTGCTCCACCACGCCCAGCACGATCTCGGCGTAGCCCGGCAGCGTGTAGAACTGCTGCGGATCGCTGGCGGGCGTTGAGAGTCCGTGTCCCGGCAGGTCGATCGCGACCACGCGATGCTTTGCGCCGAGATGGCCGGTCACCTGGTGACGAAACGATAAGCCGGACATCGAGTTGCCGTGGATCAGTAAGATCGCCGAGCCGTTGCCCGCGCTTTCGTAGTAGTTAATCGTTTGTGAGCCGATCTGGAGTGTATTGCCTTGCATGGATGTCTCCTTAGTGTTTACAGAGGCTTTAATGCAAGAGTATGAGGATTTATTTGCCGATTTTACTCCAACTTCTGGCGGATTTTTAGCTGTAGGTTCGTTTATTGCTGCACGGCGCTGAACCAGGCGGCTAGTGCTAAATTATACTTTTGACGGTTGACGATATCGTCATATTGTGAAATAGTGGTAGGCGGTAGATAGAAGAAGATGCAGCAAGTTTTGCGCGAATACCGATATGGACAAGAAGCTCGCCGACGGGCGGCGCTGTGGCTTACGCTCAGCGCCTTTATGTTTGTGGGCTTCGTGCTCGTGCTGGCGATTCGCGGGTCTGAATTTGGAGGATTTACGCAAGGGATCGCCGTGGTGCTGATTCTTTGTCTGCTGTTTACCATGCGCGCTCAGTTCGCGCGGCTAACGTATCGCTGCCGCATGTTGCCTGACCAGGTGCAAGTGATCGCACCGCTGGGCAACCGCTCGATTCCCTGGACGACGATTGTAGAGGTTCGGCGTATGGCCTTGCCACAGGCGCGCGACCAGAAAACTTGGGCCTGCACGATCTTCACCGAGAGCCGGCGCGGCAGCACCATTCCAACCTATCTCTTCGACTCGCAGCTTGAGCAGGCCGACGACGCACTGCAGCAGATTGTGCTGCACACGCCTCATGCGCGGCACGTGAACATCTGAGCGGTCGAGCGCTGAGCGCGAAGCCAGCGTTAAGCCGCTAAAGTTGTTGGAAATAACCACAATATCCCACACTTTGCCACATATCCCACATTCGATGAGGGATAACTGGGGATAATGCGGGATATTTGAGGGAATAGTTTTAGAAAAGATGTTCTAATGGCGACACAAACACTTTCACGACCACAGCCCAGATCCTTACGTCCGTACGTCTTCAAGATCGCGATGCCAGCCGTGGGCGAGCAGTTCTTAAATATGCTTGTCGGCCTGTCCGATACATATCTGGTCGGCCATATCTCGCTGGCGGCGGCGGCACAGCTGGGCTATGGCCCTGCCGAGGGCTTAGCCTCTGTCGGTCTGGCCGGCAACCTGGTCTGGATGGTCACGACGCTGTTTATGGCGGGCGCGGTCGGTAGTACGGCGCTGATCGCGCGGGCCAGCGGCGCAGGCGACTACAAGCAGGCCAATGCGGTGGTGCGTCAGTCGGTGCTGCTGGGCCTGGTGATGGGCCTGATCGGCATGGCGCTGATGCTGCTCTTCGCGGAACCTGCGATGAGGGTGTTCGGCGCGCCGCAAGAGATCATCCCGCTGGGCGAAAGCTTCCTGCATATCACGGCCTTCTCGATGCCGCTGGCGGGCGTGATGTTTATGCTCAACGCCGTGCTGCGTGGCGTGGGCGATACTAAAACGCCGCTGCTGGTGATGTTGCTGATTAACGCCTTGAACATCGCGGTCTCGTGGCTGCTAATCAACGGCCAGTTTGGTTTGTCGCCGCTTGGCGTGCAAGGCGCGGCCTGGGGCATGGCGATCGCGCGTGTGGCCGGTGGGCTGGTGGTGCTGGGCATGCTGATGCGTGGCTGCGGCGCGCTCAAGCTCGATCGCTGGCCACGTCCCGATACAAGCATGCTGCGGCGTATTCTGCGGGTAGGCTTCCCGGCTGCCGCTGAGACGCTGGTGTTTCAAAGCGCGCTGGTCTTGTTTGCGCGGTTTATTACGCATCTCGGCACGGTGCCTTACGCCGCGCACAACATCGTGATCACCGTCGAAAGCATCTCGTTCCTGCCGGGCATGGGCTTCGCCGTCGCAGCGACAACAATGGTTGGTCAGAGCCTCGGCGCGGAAGATAAAGATCGGGCGCGACGCAGCGGCAACGAGTCCTACTTCCAGGGCGCGATCTTTATGGGCATCATGGGCGTGATGTTCATTTTGTTCCCGGCGCAATTTCTGGGGCTGCTGGTCGACGATCCGGCGGTTGTGGCGGCGGGCATCATACCGCTACAGATGGTGGGCATCATTCAGCCGATCCTGGCGGCAAACTTTGTCTACGCGGGCGCGCTGCGCGGCGCGGGCGATACGCGCTGGCCGCTGCTGATCAAGCTGATCTCGCCCTGGCTGATCCGGCTGCCGCTGGCGTTCTGGCTGATTCCGATCTATGGCCTCAACGGTGCCTGGATCGCGATGTGTGTGGATCTTGCGCTGCAAGGCGTGCTGGCCTGGTGGCGATTCCGAGGCAATGCATGGGAGCGAATCCGGGTATGACGATCGATCTCGCGCCGCGCAATCCGTACGGTCTGACTCTGAGCTCACCGGTGATCGTAGCGGCTGGCAGTGCCGGCGTGCTGCGCCATCCCGACCCACAGCTGATCGGTGCGATCGTCACGACCACGGCGATGCTGCGCGCGCCACATCTTAGCCAGACACGCTGGGGCGCGGTTCCGGCTGGTGTCGTCTTTGAGCGCTTGCCGACGATCAGCTTTCGCTCGCTAATCCAGGCCGAGGCCAAGCGCTGGCCACGCTCGCCGATCCCGATCTTGCTAAGCATCGCGGGCACAGCCGACGAGCTGATGCATATGGCGAAGCAGCTCGAATCGCTGGAAGGTATTGCCGGTGTAGTGGTGCAGACCGACGAGCCAGATCCCAGGGAGGCGGTGGCGGCAGTCCGATCGCAAACGCCGCTGCCGCTGCTGGCAGTAACGCCGCACGCTGTTACAACCGACTCCAGCCTGGCAACGATCGCCGCCGAGCTGGTAGCGGCTGGCGCTGATGCGCTGATCGCCAGCGCTTATCCACGCGGCAGCGCCGTCACGGGCGAAGATATGGTCGACGGCTTTGTGGTCGGGCCGACGCTGATTCCCTGGACGCTGCGTGCGCTTGGCGAGCTAGCAGCCAGCACGACTGCGCCACTGATCGCGCTGGGCGGCGTGGGCGATGCGCGGCTGGCGCAGCTCTGCTTGAACGCGGGCGCGTCGGCGCTGATGATCGACGGCGCGCTGTACGGCGATCCCGCCGCCCCGCACAAAATCGGGACGGCGCTTCAGTGGAAGATCGCCAGCGACGCCGCCAGCGCTTGAACCGCGCGCTGAGTCAGATTGCGTGGCCTGGGTCGCTGTCCGACGCGCAATCTGTAGGTGTTGACGAAGTGCTCGCCGCCGCAGTCGAGCCGAATCTGGACCTCATACTGACCACGTCGATCGGCGACAAACTTTAATCGCCCCAGCTGCTGCGCCTCACAATCCGCCCCAAACTCACCGATCGCCGTCAGCTCGGCCACGCGCCGCAGCTCCGGGCTCGTCACGCTGGCGCTCACCTGGTAGCGCATGGTCTCCCGCGCGTCGTTCACGCCGTAGATCGGCAGCGACAGCTGATCGCCGATGCTGTAGCGCGGCTTGTCGATCAGCGTAAAAGCATACTGCGGCCTGAAGGCGTCGCGCATGGCCCAGTAGGAAGCTTTCGGCACGCGCCAATAGTCGATCACCGACCACTGCACCGCCGGATTGCTGTCGAGCAGCATAAACGGCACGATCCCGCCGGTCGGGCGGTATTTGCGCAGTCGCAGCCGATCAATGTAGAAGCGGTTGACCTCGCTCTGGTAGTGCTGCGTTTGTTCGATCAGCGCGTCCAGCGTGCGATTTTGACGCCAGTCGAACC
>JAFAYS010000859.1 GCA_019240175.1 Chloroflexota bacterium
TATCCAGCTCCGTTGCTTGCATCTTCCCGCCTTTCCCCTTGACGATTAACGATCACGATCGAGGCAAAATAGAATGCTTTGCGTCAGCATTACCGCTCATATGACAGTAAAATATCAGCAGTTGTCAAATTTAATGCAATGAGCACAAGGTGAAGATAATGGCCTGGATTTATCTGGTTATCGCGGGAGTTTTCGAGATCGGCTGGGCGATTGGGCTGAAATACACGGAAGGCTTTAGCAAGCTCGGCCCTAGCGCGGCGACGGTCAGCCTGATGATCGCGAGCTTCGCGTTTCTAGGGTTAGCGCTGCGGACGCTGCCGCTGGGAACGGCGTACGCGGTGTGGACCGGCATCGGTACGGCGGGCACGGTGGTGCTGGGGATTATGCTCTTCAACGAGCCGCTCGAGCCGCTGCGGCTCGGCTGTATCGCGCTGATTGTCAGCGGCGTGGTCGGGCTGAAGATTCTTTCGCCGCACTAAGCTTAAACAAACAAGCTGTCTCACGATCTACGTGAGGCAGCTTGGCATTTTAATCAGCAGTGCAAGCTATCGATCGGCAAGTCCGGCGGCGACTAGCCCGCCAAAAACTCCTCGGCTGCGATAATCGTTTGGGCGACCTGCACCATTTTGACGCGCTTTTCACGGGCGCGCTGTCGCATGCGCGAGTAGGCCTCGTTTTCGCTGAGACCGACGCGCTGCATCAAGATCGCTTTGGCCTTGTCGATCGTTTGGCGCTCGGCAAGCGTTTCTTCCAGTCGCTCGACCTCGCTGCGCAGCGCTTCTTTGTCTTTGTGCCGGGCCAGCGCCAGCCGGAGGGAAGCGCCGAGCTCTTCCGCCGCGACCGGCTTGAGCAAATAGGCCAGGGCGCCCGCCTCGGCAGCGCGCAGCACCAGCGGACGTTCGCTGTACGCGGTCAACATCAAGATCGGAATATCAAACTCGCGACTGATCTCTTCGGCAGCGCTAATCCCATCCCGATTTGGCATTTTGATATCAAGGATCGCAATATCTGGCCGCTCCTGCTTAACCATCGCGACCGCTTCCTCGCCATCGCTTGCGACCGCCACAACATTATGCCCTAGTTCCATAAGCTGATCCGACAATGTTACAGCGACAAGGGGATCATCCTCGGCGATCAACACGCGCAAGCGCTCCATCACACGCTCCCTTCAAACCAATCAAAAAAAGGTTCATAATGACGAAAGTATGGTTATTATCGCACATGTGCCTTAAAAAAACATGCCCGCGCATGTGCGTTTAGCTGAGAGCCAAGCTACAGCCAGCCAACAGCTTCATGATGAGCTACTTATCAGATCGTTATGTCGAATCTAGCGCTCGGCGACGATCCGCTCATAGACTGCCATAATCGCCTGTCCAACGCTCCCCCAGCTATAGCGCCGCGCCGCCTCGTGATTGCGCCTACCGATCGCGCGGGCATAGTCAGGCTGTGCAACCAGCGCTGCGATCGCGCCGGCCATCGCACGATCATCGCCGGGCGGCACCAGCAGATTGCCGGGATGCGCCGCCAGCAGACCGGCGTAGCCCGCATTGGCCGCCGCCACAATCGGCAGGCCCGCCGCCATCGCCTCGATCAACACGATGCCGAAGCTTTCGGCGTAGGTAGCCGGCGCGCAGAACAGATCGGCGGAGGCGAAGAGACGCGGCAGATCGGCGGCTGGCACATAGCCCAGAAACAGCACGCGCTCAAGGCCAAGCTCGCGCGCCTGTTGTTCGAGCACCGCACGCTCTGGCCCGTCGCCGCCGATCACCAGGCGCAGCTGCGGATACTGGTTTTGCAAGCGCGCAAAGGCTCGCACCAGATGCGCCACGCCCTTGCGCTGCTCAAGCCGACCAACATACAGCAGATTTGTGTGGCCGTCGCGCAGCTGGGGCAGCGGCTCAAGCTCCGGCGCGAACTGCTCGGTATCGACGCCGCCGGGAATAACCTCGTAGGTGCCGCCGTAGAGCGCGCGCCCAGTCTCCGCCGCCGTCGCCGACAGCCCAATACGCGCGTGGAAGCGGCTCAAGGATCGTCGCTGCAGCCGCGCCAGACTGCCAAGCACTGTGCGGTACGGTCCCGGCTCGATCGCCACGAGAAACGTCATCACATGCGCCGCCCGTGATTGCACCAGCAGGCGTCCGCTGAGCGTCGGCGAGTAGGGCGCCATCACATGCAGCACGTCGCAGTTCTCGCGGGCAAGCAGCCGGCGCAGATGGGCGGGAGCCGCCGTTGTGAGCGGGATCGACGTCGTCGAGCCGCTGCCACTCAGCGGCAAGGCCGCGCCCAGCGGGATCAAGCGCAGATCGTCCTCCGGCTGGCCACCGCCGCTGGTAAAAATCACCGCCTCGTGTCCATTGGCGCGCAGATAGCGATATAGGCCGCGCACATACTCTTGCACACCGCCGGGCCGCGCCATATGATCGTCGATCAAAAAGCCTATTTTCATCGTCGTGATGCTACCATGTTGTGGCCGGCACGCGGAAAGGCTGGCGGCAAACGCGCCAGCCTTTGGCATAACCGAGTAACGAATTAGTCCTTCAGCGTCTCCGCGTCCTCACGCAGACGTTCGCTGTCGTCAAGGGCAAGATCATGGGACGGATCGGAAACGTCGATCTCCTGATCATCGGCTGAGGGCTCACGCATACGTGCGGGCGGCGTGGTCAAGGGCGATGCTCCGCGCATATGTTCTTCGCGCTCTTTGGCCTCATGCTGGGTCATCGCGTCCTCCTTCACAAGCTATAAGCTCAACGATTCACCAGGGCAGCGTACAATCGCATACCGGCCATAAAAAGGCAGCAAGCTATGGGCCATGAGCACGAAAGAACCTAGAACCCAGAACCTAGAACCTAAAGAACAAACGAACAAGCAAACAAAGGAACAAAGAACAAGGAAAGTACCGCTACTCCCCTCGCCTGCCGCAGCGAAGCCGGAAGCCCGGCTGAGCGCGGGGAAGGGGAGTCGAGTGAAACGAGACGGGGTGAGGGCCTGCTCTTCTTACAGATCCAGCTTGAGTTGATCCTCCGATTGATTGAAAGCCGCCTCACTCTGATCCGGATCGGCGGTAGCTGGCGCGGACTCGGTCGCCGTAGCTCCCAGCAGCTCGACTAGTTGCGCCTCGTTCAGGATCGGAATATTGAGCTGCTGTGCCTTGGTGTACTTCGAGCCGCCGGGCTCCTCGCCGACTACCAGATAATTGGTCTTTTTAGTCACGCCGCTGCCGATTTTACCGCCGGCCTGCTGAACTCGCTCGGCGGCCTGCTCACGTGTCATATTCGCCAGCGTACCGGTGATCACCAGCGTTTTGCCGCTCAGTGGACCATCGGTCACCGGTGCCGGGGCGGGCTGCGTGTCTTCGGTCTGCACGCCGACCTGCTTGAGCTTCTCGATCAAGTCCCGATGATCCGGCTCGGCGAAGTAGCGCGCGATACTCTGCGCCACATGCGGCCCGATCCCGTCGATCGCGCGCAGATCTTCTTCGGTGGCGTCGGCCAGCCGCGAAAGCGAGCGGAAGTGCCGCGACAAGGTGAGCGCCAGCGTGCTGCCGACGTTGGGAATGCCCAGCGCCGAGATCAGCCGGTGCAGCGGGCGATCTTTCGAGGCCGCGATGCCGTCCAGTAGATTTTTGATGCGCTTGGGACCGTAGCCTTCGATGCCCGCGAACGAATCCTCGTTCAGCAAGTAAAGATCGGCGACGTCTTTGATCATGCCGCCTTCGACAAACTGCCGCGCCTGGCGCTCGCCCATGCCGACGATATCCATCGCGCCCTGGCTGACCCAGTGCTCCATCGAGCGCACGATCTGCTCGGGACAGAGCCGATTGGGACAGAAGTAGTCGGCCTCGCCTTCATGGCGCACAACCGGCGTACCGCACGACGGGCACATCTCCGGCATATGCCAGGGCTGCTCCGAGCCGGTACGCGCACCCACGATCGGCCCGACGACCTGCGGGATCACATCGCCGGCGCGCTTGACCGTCACGCGGTCGCCGATGCGAATATCGCGGCTCACGATATAGTCTTCGTTGTGCAGCGTGGCATTGGCAACCGTCACGCCGCCGATCGTGAACGGCTCAAGGATCGCGTTCGGGTTAAGCTTGCCGGTGCGGCCCACATTGACCACGATCTCAAGTAGCCTGGTCGTGCCTTCACGCGCGGGAAACTTAAAGGCCGTGGCCCAGCGTGGCTCGCGCGCGACAACGCCCAGCTCGCGCTGTTGGCCGAAGCTGTCCACCTTGATCACCACGCCATCGGCCTCGTAGGCCAGCGTATCGCGCCGTGACATCCACTCCTCGCAGTAGGCGATCACTTCCTCGAAGTCTTCGTAGCGGCGAATATCGGGATTCACCGGAAAGCCCAGGTCGCGCAGATACTCAAGCGCCTGATGCTGCGAGTTCAGGGTCGCGCCCTCTACCGGCCCAATACCGTAAGCAAAGAAGCGCAGCGGACGGCCCGCCGTGATCGTGGAGTCGAGCTGACGCAGCGATCCGGCGGCACCGTTGCGCGGATTGGCGAAAACTTTATCGGCGTTGGCCGCCTGCTGCTCGTTGAGCCGCTCGAAGTCGGCAATGCGCATGTAGATCTCACCGCGCACCTCGATGCGCTGCGGCACCGGCCCGCTGGGATGCAGCACCAGCGGCACGCTTTTAACCGTGCGCACATTCGCGGTCACATCCTCGCCGGTGTAGCCGTCGCCACGGGTGGCGGCGTGGATCAATCGGCCCTGCTCATAGGTGATCGCCATCGCCAGCCCATCGATCTTGGGCTCGACCACAAAGGCGAGCTTGGTGTCAGCGCCGAGCAACCGCAGCACGCGATCGCGCCAGGACAGCAGATCTTGACGATCGAAGGCGTTGCTGAGCGAGAGCATCGGCTGGGGATGCTGCACTTTGGCGAAGCGCTCCGCCGGTGGCGCGCCGACGCGCTGCGTGGGTGAGTCGGGCGTGATCAGCTCAGGATGTGTGGTCTCAAGCTCGCGCAGCTCACGCATCAGCGCATCGTACTCGGCATCGCTGACGGTGGGATCATCCAGCACATGGTACCGATAGTTATGTTGACGTAGTTCGTCGCGCAGCTTTGTGATGCGATCGAGGATAGCAGGTGATGTCATGCGGCCTCTTTTTTCAAGATGTGAGGTCGGAGACGAGCGTAGTACCAAAGCCGAGTCGAGCTATGACTTGCGGTTGATTGGCGCTCGTCGTTGTCAGGACTATTATAACAGCACATCCTCCTTCTCCCTCCTTCCACCAGCGGCCCGTCGAATGGCGAGTAACGACGGGCTCGTTGGTTTTAAGGGAGATACTTCCGCCCAGCAATCAGCAACGAACGATCACCCCGCAGCCCATCCATGCACGATCGTTCCTCGAAGAATCGTTATGTCAGAGAAGCAGGCTGTTATCGAAACTTCGCCATCCAGACCGCAACCCGCCACCATGAAAGAGCGCATTCTCGTCGTCGAGCCGCACCGCGACATGGCTCGGCTCTTCGCCAAGAGCTGGCTGCCCGCGCTGGGCTTCGATGTTTTAATCGCCCACAGCTATACCCAGAGTCGCGCGCTGCTGGCCGAGCAGCCGGTCGATCTGATCTTGCTTGAGATTCATCTGCCGGACTCGACTCAGATGGATCATGTCGCAGCCCTACGCCGCGACTTTGCCACAGTTCCCATAATTCTGATGACAGCCCATGGCTCGGAGCAGATCGCCGTCGAAGGCTTCCGCCTGGGCGCGCGTAATTATCTCAGAAAACCCTTTACAGTTGAGCGTCTTCAGCAAGCGCTGGAAGACGCGCTGCGCGAGCAGCGGCTGTTGAAAGAAAAAGAGCAGCTAGCTGAAGGTCTGCGCCAGCGAGTGCAGGAGCTCACGGTGCTGCACGCGGTTGGTCGCTCGATCACCACGGTGAAAGATCTCGACGAGCTGTTGAAGCAGATCGTCGAGGCGGCGATCCATCTGTCGCAGGCTGAAGAAGGCTTTCTGCTGCTCAGCGACGGCAATCAGCTCACGGTGCGCGCGGCGAAAAACATCGGCGATGCGCGCGTGCAGGTGCTCCAATTGCCGGTCAAGGATAGTCTGGCCGGCCAGGTTATGCGTACGCGCCAGCCGATTCGATTGAACCGACCGCACGCCGCGCAGCAGGTCAAGCTCAAGACCGGCTACCTGGTGCGCTCGCTGCTGCTGGTGCCGCTGATCGCGCAGACGCAAACGCTGGGCGTGCTCGGCGTGGACAACGTTGTCGACTCGTCGGCCTTCAGCGATACGCACGAGCGACTGCTGGCGGCGCTGGCCGATTACGCGGCGATCGCACTGGAAAACACGCGGCTGCTCCAAACCAGCCAGCGCTCTGAGACGCGCTACCGTGAGCTATTCACGAATGCCCACGATGTGTTTATCGTGCTGGATCACGACCTGTGCATCACCGAGATTAACGCCGCCGGGCCGCAGATGCTGGATTATCCGCAAGAACTGATCGTTGGGCAGCGGCTGGGCTCGTTCACGCTACCGGAGCGCTGGCCGGCAATCGAGGCGCATCTACGGCTGTGCGCACAGGGCCAGGCCCCGACAGTGCCGTTTGAGCTAACGCTCTGCAAGCGCAACGGCGGTCGGATCAAAGTCGAGATGACTGTGCGCATCATGCCGGACATCGACGGGCAGCCCGCGCTCTTCTGCTCACTGCGCGACCTGACCGAGCGGCTGATGCTTCAAGCGCAGATGGCCCACGCCGACAAGCTGGCCGCTCTGGAACACGTCGTAGCGGGTGTAGCGCATGAGCTAAACAATCCGCTGACGGGCATCATCGGCTATAGCCAGCTGCTGCTGCGCGACGAAAATTTGTCGCCACAAACGCGCGAAGACATCGAGCGGATGTTTGAGCAAGGCCAGCAGGCCAGCCGCATCGTGCAGGGCATGCTGATGTTCAGCCGCGGCTCGCTGCTCAGCCGCACCACCGTCGATATGAACGCGCTGATCGATACGACGCTGGAACAGCATCTCAGCAGCGAGACACTGATCAACATCGCGATCGTGCGCGATCTTCAGCCACAGATCCCGAGCATCCTGGCCGATCCGGCGCAGATGCAGCAGGTGCTTCAGCATCTGCTCAACAACGCCCGCCGCGCCATGGAGCAATCCGGCGGCGTGCTGACGATCCGCAGCTATGCCGTGGACGACATCGCCGACCTCAGCTTTGACGATCCGACCTCGCCGCTGCCGACCAACATGCGCGGTCCGGCGGTCATGATCGAGATCAAGGATACCGGCGTGGGCATCGTCGCGCACGAGCTGCGCAGCATCTTCGATCCTTTCTGGACCACCAAGGAGACCGGTCAGGGTCCAGGGCTGGGACTGTCGGTCAGCCATGGCATGATCGCTCAGCATCGCGGCCACATCTGGGCGTCGAGCGTGGCTGGTCGCGGCACGACCGTGTATCTCGCGCTGCCGCCAAAATCGGCGCTGCTGAAACAGCTTTAAGGCGCGCAATCCTCGGGGTCGCCGAGCAGCTTGTCGAGACCATGCGCCAGCGCCGGCAGCACCACGTTGAGATTTTCGCGCACACCTTTGGGACTGCCCGGCAGGTTGATGATCAAGCTCTGACCACGTGTGCCGGCGACCATTCGCGACAGCATCGCGAAGGGCGTAACCGCCAGACTGGCCGCGCGCATAGCTTCGGGAATGCCCGGCACCTCACGCTCGATCACCGATCGCGTGGCCTCCGGCGTCACATCACGCGGCGCGAGGCCGGTGCCGCCTGTGGTCAGAATCAGATCCGCCACGCGATCATCGGCCCAGACCTGAAGCACCGCCGCAATCTGGGCTTGCTCGTCCGGCACCACATGGTAGGCCACAACCTCAGCATCCAGCTTGGCCGTCACCAGCGCCTCGATCATTTTGCCGCTGGTATCCTCGCGCACACCCTGCGAGCTGCGATCGCTGACGGTGAGAATCGCCACCCGAAACTTGCTCATTGTTTTTCCTCTTCTATCACCGGATCGAGCACAATCCGGTAAGCCTCAATACTCGTTCCCGCATCCGGCTGATCCAGACGCGCCTGCTGGCTGGAGATCCAGGCATCCAGCGCGATTAGATCCAGGCCCGCGTAGCGCGGATGATACGGCTGCATCAGCTCACGCGCTGTTGCCAGCAGGAAGCGCGGCCCGCTGTCCAGCCCCAGCTTGATCTGATTCAAGCCCACAACCAGCCGGATCAAGCCTTTATGGAAATCGTCGCGCTGAGCAAACCAGATCTCCTCCAGCGGCTCGACACAGGCGCGGTACTCGCCGCGATTGAAGTGCTCGACAAAGGCCAGATACGCCTCGGGATAGCTCATCGATCTAGCCTTGCTCCACGATCCGCGCGCCCGCGCCCGGCCCATTGGCGATCGTGAACTGAACCTCAGGCAGCGCGCGCAGCCGCTGTTCGATCTCGGCGGCGTCCTGTTGGGCACAGATCACATGCACATTCGGCCCGGCGTCGATCGTGAAGTAGCCGAACAAGCCCTCGTTGCGCCAGCGCCGCAGCCCGTGGATCACGGCCATTGTGCCGGCATTCCAGTAGAAGGTCGGCGGAATCGCCGTCATCGACACCACATGCATCGAGACCGCGTCGGCCTCGCAGATCGCGCCGAGCTGGCCAAGATCGCGATCGCGGATCGCCGTCAGCGTTTGCTCCACGCGGCCCAAAACTTCTTGCAGGCGTACCGGGAAATATGGGCTGGTTGCTGTTAGTCGATGATTATCGGCGGAGGTTACGCTCTTAACGCCAGGATCGACAACCGCGACCACATCAGCCAGCGCCCAATGCTCAGGCGGCGCGACCGACTCGGCGTACGATCCCGCGTCGGTGCCGTCGTTGCGCCAGTAGACAAAGCCGGTCGGGATCGAGCGACAGGCCGAGCCGGAGCCGGAGCGCCGCGTCAGCACTGACAGCTCGCGCTCCGACAGATCCACGCCCAGCGCCGCGACCGCCGCCAGCGTCAGCGCGGAGAACGCCGCCGCCGACGAAGCAATGCCGGCGTCGGAGGGAAAGTTATTCTCGGAGCGCACACGCGCCTGCGTCTCGATGTTGGCCAGCGCCCGCACGCGATCCAGCTGCGCCGCCACGCGATCGAAGGGCCGGCCCGTGGCGGGCTGCTCGTCCTGGCCATGCAGCTTGAGCGTGACCTCGTCGGCGTTGAGCGCGGGATCGAACTCGACCGTCGTGGTGGTCAGGCAGCGATCGAGATTCATCGAAAGCGACTCGTTGTAGGGCAGCGTCAGCGCGGCGTCTTGCACGCCCCAGTATTTCACAAACGCGATATTTGCAGGACCGATAGCTGTTGCTCGTCGGATGGTCATAGCGTGTGATAGATCCCTTTCAAGCGCCGCAA
The DNA here is from genome assembly GCA_019240175.1 of Chloroflexota bacterium. GTDB lineage: Bacteria > Chloroflexota > Chloroflexia > Chloroflexales > Kallotenuaceae > LB3-1. Next base: position 9,354 of record JAFAYS010000859.1, read on the forward strand.
CTCGTCGCAGCGATGTTTGATTCAATCGATCAAATCCTACCACAATTCAAAGAGACGCCCCCAAGAGCGTCTCTCAGCCGCGATGCTCCGGCTTGCGCAGCTAGATTTTGTGCGCAACAACCATGTCCAGCGTCATCTTGGTACCGCTAAACGTGCGCCGCACCAGCTTGAGATAGGCGCGAAACTGGCGGTAATATTTTGCGCCGACGATCTGCTGGAGCCGCTCGCGGTGCTGGTACATGTTACGCAGCCAGCTATCGGCGGTGCGGCGATAGTGCTCAAGATCGATCTGGTGGATCGTCTGGACCTCAAAGTTGTTCTGATCAACCAACGTTAGCTCGTCAGCAAGCGTGCGATAGCCGCCGGTTAGGCCGAAGATCTCGTAGTTGTGCACATTGGCGCGCGTGAGATGCTGGTTGTAGCGGCGGCTGGTGAAGTGGCACTCCTTGTTGACCATCCGACCGCCGGGCCGCAGCAGCGCATGCACCTTGCCGAAGAACTCGCCGAGATTGGTGAAATGCACGATCGCCTCGTCGGTGTAGACCGCATCGAAGCCCTGATCGTCCCGGAAATCTTCCCAGTTACATTCGTAGATCTGCGCATCGACGCCGTAATCCGCCGCGCGCTGCTGGGCAACCTGGCGCTGTGTGGGTGAAAGATTCAAGCCGACGCCGGTCACGCCATAGGTTTTGCACAGATAAACCAGCGGGCCGCCCCAGCCACAGCCGACGTCGAGAATACGCATGCCGGGCTTGAGATCCAGGAGCCTGGCGAAAAGATCCATCTTCTCTTCCTGGCTTGCGGTATCGTCCGTAGCGCGCTCCCACAAATTGCACGAGTAGATCTGCCACTCACCGCCGAGGATCGAGAAGAAAAACTCCGGCGGCTGCTCATAGTGGAGATTGGTGCGATCTTTGTACTCGGCTTTGGAGTAGCTTTGAAACAGCTCTTGCTCAGGCGCGGGTCCGGCCCACTCGCGGGACGCAGGCAGGTGTTTGATCGGCGTGGTCATCACGAATCTCCTTGTACTCTGGCGCGACGATTGATCAAGGGCAGGCATGAGCTTAGCCAGCGGTCCGCTGTCGGCTGTTGCGACGGGCGAAGAAGCGTGCCAGGCGCGCGTGCTGATCAACCAGCTTCTGCTGAGCCGCGCGAGCCTCCGGGTAGTTCGGCGACAGGCGCACAATGTCCCAGTGACGCATCAGCACGTCGATCACCTGGCGATAATGGTGCTCAGGACCATACGCCGCGTCGCTGGCCATGGCCGCGATACGCTCTTTGTAGTTGGGCATGCCCGCGCCGGGCATCTCAAAGCCGAGCATCACGTCGGTCAAGGGCCAGACGTAGTTTGGCTCGATCTGCAGATGCGCCTTGACGACCTCACGGTAGAAGGTGTAGTGCAGCGTCTCGTCCTGCGCCAGCCGGCGTAGCAGCCGCGCCAGCTGCGGATCGTCGCCCTCCACAACATGCGCCACGTTCTGGTAGAAGGTCATCGTCGCCAGTTCCTGGATCGTGGTGTAGACCACGGCCTCGAAGGCGGTCGATAGGTTGGAGTACCAGCCCTGGCGGAGCACGTCCTTGCGCAGGCTGGCCCGTTCGCCGGGATTGCCGTTGCGCGTGAGCAGCAGATAGGTTTCCAGCAACGTCGAGTGCTGATCTTCTTCGGCGGTCCAGGTATGCACAAAATCGAGCATGACCTCAAGCGAGCCGACAAAGCCGCGATGCAGCTCGGTGGTGAACCAGGGCAGGTTGACCTCGGTCAGCAAAGCCGTCTCGATCGCGCAG